>JAFTEK010000352.1 GCA_017453705.1 Treponema sp. | reverse complement strand
CGACATAGAAGAATATGTGCAGGACAGGAACCTCAGAAATAAAATGAATTGCGTCACAAAAACAGAAAAAGGACACGGCAGGACGGAGACAAGAACTGCCTTCACGACAAACGAAGTCTCATGGATGCCCGGCGGCAGGGAGTCGGACGGCAGACAGAGGCGGGCAAACCATCCCTCCCCTCGCCGGACGGCTGACTCTGGCGGATTCCAACATTCTGATTGACTACTACTGCGACAGGAACTCGGAGCTTGCGGCACAGGTTGCCTCCCTGCCGGTTGCGCTCTGGACGCGGGACAAGCACTTCCAACAGATTCAGCTCATGTACCCGGAGCTGGAGCTATACAAGCAATCCTGAGCGGCATCCGCCGCCCACACTGTGCCCCGCCTACCATCTGGGCTGCCCCTTCCCCCATCGCTGTGCAGGCGGTGAGGTGGCTGGTACACGGATATTGCTATGAGTTTTTTTATATGTCATAATCCCCTAATGGCAATGTAAAGCAACGGGGCTAACTATGGAACTAAAAGATAAAGTGCCGCCGCATGATATGGATGCGGAACAGGCCACGCTGGGAGCGATGCTCTTGGACTGGAAGTGCGTCAGTGAGATTATAGCGTATCTCAAGAGCGACTACTTCTATGACCTTAGGAATCAGGTTATATTCAGCTCGCTGGTCAACTTGTCCAACCAGGGCAGCAAGGGCGACCTTATCACGCTGATAGATGACCTGACCAAAAATGGAAAAATAGACCAGGCGGGAGGCATACCCTACATCTCTGCACTCACGGACAAGACACCGACCAGTGCTAACTGGGCATATTATGCACAGATAGTCATGGATCGTTCTGTACGTCGCAACCTGATAGGGATATCTGATGAGATAAAGGCGGAGAGCTTTGACCAGACCAAGGAGAGCCGGTCTATTCTGGAAGAAGCCGAGCAACGGATTTTCCGCCTGACTGATACCAACCAGACCACAAAGATTCAGTCCCTCACAGACATAATCCCTGAGTCCATAAGGAGGATTGACGAGAGGTACAAGAATAAGAGCGCGGTTTCCGGCATTGAGACCGGGTTGACGCAGTTGGACAGCATGACAAGCGGTTTCCAGAACTCCGAGATGATAATCGTCGGGGCGCGTCCTTCTATGGGAAAGACAGCCCTGGCCCTGTCCATGCTCCAGCACATTGCAATTGAGAACAAGATACCTGCTGGATTCTTTAGCTTGGAAATGAGCAGTGACCAGATAGGTCAGCGTCTTTTGTCCCAGGTTGCGCGTGTTCCGGGAACAAGATTGCGAAACGGTCTTCTTAAGATGGAGGATTTCAAGAAACTTCAGGATGCCGCAAGTGCCTGCTATTCCGCCCCATTGTATATCGTAGATACCCCCAATATGAAACTGCTGGACTTGCGGGCGATGGCACGGCGTATGAAGGCAAAGAATGATGTCAAAATTATCTTCATAGACTACATCGGGCTTATTACGCTGGACAACGAAGACAAGATGGAAATGTATACCCAGCAGTCCATGATTTCCAAATCTCTTAAGAGTCTTGCTCGCGAGCTGGAGATACCTATTGTTGTCCTTTGTCAGGTTGCCCGTGCCGCCGAAGGAGAAGAGCCTAACCTCGCCCAGCTTAGGGGTTCTGGTTCTATAGAACAAGATGCTGATGTTGTTATGTTCATCCACGGTGAGAGGCAAAAGCAAAAAGAGGGCGAAGAGTACAACCCTGTTCAGGACAGGAAGCTCATCGTGGCAAAACAGCGTAACGGCCCCATCGGGGATGTGCCGGTGCTTTTTATTGCCTCTTACACGAAATTTGAAAACAAGTCCAAGGAGACGGAGTGATTTATGGCTGAAATATCTCTTGTTTTATCTGATTTGGATGGAACTTTGTTCCATGACGACAAGACAGTATCTTTATATACAAAAGATGTGATTGCCAAGGCACAGAAAAAAGGTATTCTTTTTGGCATATCAACTTCACGGGCACTGGTTAATGCCAATAAGTTTGGGAGGGAATAACGCCTGATGTCCTCATAACTAACGGCGGAGGCCTTGTCATATACAAGGAAAAGAAGATTTATTCCTGTGAGTTCACTGTAAGCGAAATCCGTGCTCTTATAAAGGCTTCATTTGAGATACTGGGGCGAGATGCTGTGATTTCAGTTGATAACGAGTCTGGTTTGTATTCAAACTCTCGTGAGGAGCTGGGGGATAAGTTCTGGACATTCAATGATTTATCGGACTTCAAAGAATCTGCGATGAAGATGTGCATACAGACGCTCGACCGTGATAAGGTGGAAAAAGTTGCTGCCAGCATAGGCACTGAAAAAGTTGACATTCTTCCTTTTTCTGACATACCTTGGTATAAACTCAGCAAGAAGGATGCGACAAAAGAGCGGGCGATACAATCCCTATGCGCATATCTTGGTATTCCTTTAGAGAAAGTCGCTGCTTTTGGTGACGACTTTAGTGATATCGGGATGCTAAAGTTGTGCGGCAGGGGTGTTGCGATGCAGAACGCTATAGCAGAAGTAAAGGCTATTGCTGATGAAATATGCGACAGCAATCAGAATGATGGCGTTGCAAAATGGATGGAGAGTCTGCTTGCTGTGTAGGCGGACTCTCCAGTGGTGAGACAAGGTTCTTATAGGTTTTTATAGGCTTTTATATATGGAAGAACTTGGCAAATATTATGGCAAGTGCCATAAGTGAGGAGAGATGATAACGCAAAACGACTATCCGGTTTTGGAATATGATGATGACGGCGACGCAGTCGTTAGTCCATTTAAGTGGAACCTACAGCCTTTTTCAACGGACAAGCTTGTTATCACGTTTTTCCCGGATGTGATGGGCGAGCTGCTTGAAAACAAGCAGATTGAACTGGAGCGGCATATAGAAGGGGAAAATCCTGTTGATGTCTACAGATTCAAGGAGCAGAAAAATGTTCTTATTACGCTGGGGTATGTCGGCTGCCCTGCCTGCGCGGGAAACCTAGAGTTTTTTGCGGCATGTGGAGTCAAAAAGGTGATGTTCTGTGGGGGTGGCGGAGTTCTGGATAAAAACATCAAAGTGGGAGAGCTGCTTGTGGTGGAAGGTGCAATCCGCGATGAAGGTTTTTCCTACCGATATGTAAAGCCTTCACGGTATATTTATGCCGATAAAAAGATTGTCAACAAAATCTCTGCCTATCTTGAGCAGCACAAGATTTCTTATCTTACCGGACTTACATGGACTACAGACGCGATGTTCCGTGAGACAAAGGCTCTTGTGGAAAAACGCAAGGCTGAGGGTGCAAAGATTGTGGAGATGGAGCAGGCTGGATGTATTGCGGTGTCACAGTTCCGTAATTTGGATTACGGTGCGATTATTTACGGCGGCGATGATGTCTCGCAGGACGAATGGGACTCGCGCTCATGGAACAGCCGCAAAGGAATCCGCTATAACCTTGTAATGCTCTGCCTGGAGCTTGTGGAGAAAACAATATGATTGCTGGTGGCGATTGCAACGAGAAAAAGGCACCCTGTCAATATACTGATTTCAATGCGATGAGGGGCATTAATACAGACTGTGAGATTGTGCTCTGGAACTTGCGCAGGGTATGCCAGCCGGTTGAATCGATTATCTGTCTCTGGTCAGGTCTTTTACCCACTTGAATTTATAGAAGTGTGCCATAACCCAGGGTATTTTGCCAACTTCGTCCAGGCAGGTGCAGGCAAAAACCGCTGGAGCACTCCAGTGGAACACAAAGGCTCCCAGCAGGGCTGTGGGTATTGCTATACCCCACATACATACAGCCAGACTGTACATATCAAAGAGGGTGTCACCGCCTCCATCGAAAATCCCATTGATTATTATCGTGTTTACGCAGCGTCCAATCATGTAGAACGCCAGAATCACCAGCATGGCCACGAGATCCTTTCTCGCCGCATCGGTAAGCACGATGAATGATTCGATTGGTTTTATAAAAAGTAGAATCAAGATGGTGACGGAAAAGCCTATTATGTATGAGAGTTTCATCAACTTGATTCCATAGACCTTGCCTTTTTCCAGATTTCCGGCTCCTAGTTCGTTGCCTACCATTATACCGGCGGCGGCTGATACCCCGTTTGCGATACAGCATGTCAGGTCGCGAACTACGGCGGCAATGGAGTTTGCTGCTGCGGCATCCTGTCCTAAGTGCCCCAGTATGGCGGTATAGGACGTAAACCCGATACCCCATAGCAGGAAGGCTCCGAGCATGGGCATGGCAATTTTGGCAAAATCCCTGAAAAGTTCAGCATCATGATAGAAGAGCCTCTTGTATTCCGGGCGAATAAAGCCTTTTTGTCTTGATGAAATCACTGACCAGATGAATTCGATGAGGCGTGCAATCAGGGTTGCAAGGGCTGCGCCTTGTTCACCCATTGCAGGAAGTCCGAACAGTCCAAAGATGAACACGGCATTAAGCAATATGTTGATGATGACGGTGCTGCTGCTTATCCATGCGACCCTGCTTATATGGTCCGTCACTTTCATTACGGTCTGGTAGCACTGTGAAAGGCCTGTAAACAGGTAAGAGATACCTGCGATTTTTAGGTAGCGGCAACCTATCTCTGACAGGACGGCATCGTTTGTGAAGAAGGCCATAAGCAGGCTTGGACACAGGACACAGGCAAGGCTGAATGCAAGGGAGACAAGCGTTACCAAACGGAGTGTCATGCAGAAAATATCGTTTATAGTCCGCTCCGCTTTTTTACCCCAGTATTGTGCGCCCAAAACTCCGGCGGTTGCCGTGGCAGAACCTATGATGATGTTCTGGACAAATTGCACTTGTGTTGCAAGTGATACGGCTGCCATCGCATTTTGTTCCATCCGCCCTAGCATAACGGCATCGGCGGCTGCGACTGAGGCCAGCATCAAGTTCTGTAGGGCGATTGGTGTCATCGTCCTCCACAATTTGGAGTTGAACTCCTTGTCGGCAAAAAGATGTTTCCGTGTTGTACTCATTCTATGAAGCTATTCCCCTTATGAAAATCTCTGCTCCTATTAAAATCAAAATCACTCCGCCGAAAATCTGGGCACGTCCAGAAAGGGAATTGTTAAAAAGTGATTTACCGGCAGTCCGTCCAATCAGTAGTCCAGCCATACATATCACGAATGTCACTGTGGCTATGACAAGTGATGCGACAAATGCCATGAGCATGCCGTAATTTGCGATGGTGAATCCAACGGAGAGGGCGTCTATAGAAGTCGCGATTCCTTGGATAATAAGGACGGTAAATGACAACTTTTTGCCACTGCTTTTATCGGGGCAGCCAAGGCATCCTGCACCAAAGCGGCCGCACGAGTCTTTTTTAGCACAGGATCCATCCTTAGCCTCTTTGCTTTCCCTGATGGCTTCTATTATCATCTTGCCCCCGATATAAAGGAGCAGGATTAGGGCAATCCAAGGAATAAATTTTTGGAATGTGTTGAAATATTCAACTATCGTGTGGACACAAAGCCAGCCAATCATTGGCATGATAAACTGGAAAAAAGCATATACCCCTGCTAGTGAAGAGCGACGGATGAGGGTCATCTTTGGTTCTGCAATAGCGTTGACGATTGATACCGAGAAGGCATCCATCGCAAGTCCAACACCAAGCAGTGTCGAGTTTACAAATAGCATGAGGTTCATCGCTCAGTCCATCTGGAACTTTTCCATTGCACCGTCAAGCCCGGCTGTGAGCTTGGGCACGGACACAAGAACGTTGTCTTCCCTTAGGGGAATTTTCAACGTGTACACGCTGTCTATGGAGCCGTCAAAGGACTGGACTTTTATGCTTAGTTTTTGTCCTTTCACCGTGAACTTGTCGCGGTCGCCTTTCATAAACTCAGAAGGCGGGTTGTGGTTCACGGTGACAGTCATCCCCTTTATCGCCTTAACTGAGCCGTCTTCTACGGAATGGTTGTCAATAAGGACTGTATGGGATCTTCCTGTTACAAACATAGAGACAGCCAGCAGTATGTAGGTAACTGCCAGCACGGAACGGACGATAATCGTAAACCTGGACTTATTGTCTGTCATTAGTTTTCCTCCATTGAAGCCTGATTTGCGTTCTGACGTAGGGCAGCCCGTGCTTTTTCCGCATTCCTGTGTGTACGCCATGCGTGTATGATGAGGGCAAAGGCAATAGCTCCATAGCCTATGAACTGCCTGAAATACTCTCCTATGTTTGCATTGCCAAAGAGGTTCTGACCGGCACGGGGAACAACGATGTACATCAGGTGCAGCAACACGACACCCGCAAAGCAGTTTGTTATGCTCGCCTTGGACGCAGATGCTCCTCCGACTAGGATTGCGGCGGCGGCAAAGAAGCCTGTCTGGTCGTGGGCGTTGTATGTCTGCATGTTGCCCATGTTCTGCAGGAAGATAATCTGTCCTATACAGGCGAATGCGGTTGATATGACTATCGATATGATTCTTGTTCTTTCCACCGGTATTCCCGCTGAGTTGGAGACAGCCTGGTTCTGTCCGACTGCCCTCATGTCCTGTCCAAGCTTTGTTTTCCTGAACCAAACTATGATAAAGCAGAGGGCTATTATGACCAGATAGCTGGAAAGGGGTATGCTTATACCGCCCAGCCTGACCATAAGCAGCTTGTCCAGAGCCTGACGTACAGGATCCAAGTTCAGCGTGTTGCGCACACCGTATCCACGGGACAGGGCAATTGCCTTGTTGTGCAGCGGTACGAGAGAGCCAAACAGATAGAGGACAACGAACTGATAGATTCCGTTAAAGAAGAATCCGATGATGTAGCTTGTCACCATCTCTCTTCCGCGTGCTTTGTTCAATATGCTTCCTGCAATCCAACCGAGCAGGACGGAGAGGGGCAGCCCGATGAGAGAGGCAAAGACGAGACCCTGCATACCTGAGATACCCCAGTCCATCGCAAAGATTAGTCCTATTTGGCCTGCCATTGCGCCAAGCACCATTCCAAAGTTTATGCCCATTCCAGCCATAATCGGAAGAAGCAGGGAGAAAACAAGGAATGCGTTCCTTGCAATCCTGTTTAAAATCTCCTGCATGATGAACTGACCGGAGTATTGTGACAGCGGTATTGAAACTAGCGTTAACGCAAGAAATACTTCTGCCACAAGGTAGTCCGCCATAAATGATTTTACTTGCTTAAAGGACTTTATCTGTTTCATCGTGTCGCTCCTGTCTTTCTTGTAAGCGCATACAGAATCATTCCGTTGCTGAGTACGATTCTTATGACCTCTGACATATCCGTCTGCAGGACAGAGTTGATTACAGAAGGTGTAAGTGTAAGTATGCCTTGGAAGAGTATGGTTCCAATAACAACGTTGGTTATGGAGACCTTGTTTATTGATGCCCCTCCGATAAGGACGGCGGCGACGGCAGGGAAAGCCATGTAAAGGGGTGCCTGATACAGCTGGATAAATCCATAGCTCTGCTGGTACATCAATATGCCTATCGCACCTGTTACCGTGGATACGATTATGCTTATTGTGCGCATCTTGTTGATGTTGATTCCGCTTGAGCGCGCGTAGTCGGGATTGGAACCTACGGCTGTGATGGCAGTTCCTGTCTTGCTGTGCATGAACAGCCACATAATAAAGCTGCACAGGGCACAGAAGAGTATCATTCCCGTGGGGAATTCAAAATCGCCTGCTTTTATCATCAGGAAATTGCTGAACTGCTTTATCCAATAGCCGTCCAAGGTAATCGTGGTGCGCAGGCCTTTTCCCTCATACCCCCAGACCATGTTCACGCTGGTGTATGGCAGGATGAGCCACATTATTGACATGAACATGACTGCCGCAAATCCGACATAAAGGGCTATGGTCATCTCTTCTCCACGTACCCGGTTTAAAAGAAGGCTGTAGAGCCAGCCAAAGAAGATTCCGAATGGGATTGAAAGTCCTATTGCCCCGAACATTCCCGCCCAGCCGGTCAGCCCCAGCTGCATTGCGATTGTGGAGCCGAGCAGTCCGCTTATGACTCCGAGAGAAAGCCCGAAGTTAAGTCCTGCCCCGGAGAGAATCATTGGAACCATTGCCAGTGTAAGAAGCTCGTTCTGTCCAAAACGGTTGCAGATGTCCTTGATGGTGGCGGGCATGGATACACCGACAAATGGTGCCGCGATAAAAAGGACTACCAAAAAGCCCGCTATAATCAGGCGTGGAAGTCCGAATTCTTTTAAGGCTTCTTTTAAGCGTGTCATTTTTCACCTCCATCCGCACTCAGCCCTGACATGAGCATGGCGAACTTCTCCGGGGCTTCCCTTGGAGGCAGCACGCCCGCTATCTTACCAGCGGATACAATTGCAACACGGTCACACACCGACCTCAGTTCTTCAAGCTCGCTAGATACCATCACTATTGTAGTCCCATTCTCCCGGTTGTACTTTCGCAGTGTATCAAGGACTATCGCCTTTGCGCCGACATCGATACCACGTGTAGGCTCGCTGACAAACAGAAGCTTAGGAGCCAGGCTGAATGCCTTGGCAAGACATACCTTCTGCTGGTTTCCGCCAGAGAGCTCCTTTGCCTTTTGTTTTGCCCCTGTACAACGTATGGCCAGCATGTCGATGTATTTTTCTGCATTGGCACGCATTGCTTTTTCGTCACGGAGTTTGAAAAGTCCACCTAGGAATGGCTTAAGGTATTCTCCCTTGACCTGCATAGCAGAAAAGCAGATGTTCCAGTCCAAACTCTCGTCCAAGAGAAGTCCGACTCCCCGTCTGTCCTCAGATACAAAGGCCAGGCCTTCTTTAAGCACGGATGCGGCATTGTTTATGTCTAGCTCTTTCCCTTCGAATACTGCTTTACCCCCTGATGGGTACAAGCCCATTATCCCATTGGGAACACCAAGCTTGCCCTGACCTGCAAGGCCGCCTATTCCAAAGATTTCTCCTCGGCGCACCTTAAAGCTTACATCCCGCACTGTCTCACCAGGCATATCTACCCACAGGTGGCTTACGTCAAGTACGTAGTCATCTGGAAGAGTCTCTGTTTCTGCGGCATTGAGATCCGCCTGTTTTTTCAAGTGCTCGGCAGTTACCGTGCGGCCGACCATTGAAGCTGCTATGTCTGAAACATTTGTCTGGGATACCGCCTCATCGCGTATTGTTTTTCCGTCACGGAGGGTGACAACGCGGTCGCATATCTCCATAACCTCGTGCAACCTGTGGGAAATGAAAATGATTGCTATTCCAGAGGCAGCGAGTTCTTTTATCGCCTTGAGCAGGATTTCTGCCTCTGATTCAGTTAAGACGGCGGTAGGCTCGTCAAACACCAGCAGGCGAACATTGTCCCTGTCTATCTCCCTTGCTATCTCCGTGAACTGTTTGTGACCCACTGGCATTTCGGACACCTTCATGTCCGGGTCTATGTCAACACTAAGCCGTCCTATTGCGTTTGCGGCTCGCTTTTTCATTGCAACGCGATCCAGTACGCTCATCCTGTCACCAAAGAGGTATACCATAGGGTTGTCTTTGGCAAATTCCCGGTTGAGCATGATGTTCTCTGTGGTAGTGAATCCGGGAATCAGGGAGAACTCCTGATGTACCATTCCTATCCCTGCGTCCAGTGCGTCAAAGGGGCTTTCAAAGTGCACCTCGCTGCCATCCAGCTGTATGCTGCCACCGTAGCCGCCTGTCGCGGCAATCACCGGCATACCAAAGAGGATGCTCATCAGTGTGGTTTTGCCCGCACCGTTTTCACCAACCAGACCTAGGATTTCCCCTTTGTGCAAGTCAAACGATACATCCTCCAGGACGACCGTGCCCGCAAAGTCTTTAGTTACGCCTTTGAGACGTAGCAGTGGTATGTTTTCTTCCATTTTTAACCTGATTATCGTATTTTCAGAGTTGCCTTGGAACCGCTAGCGTAGCCACGAACCAGCGTGGCCATGGCAGTGCCAATGCAAAACTTAAGGAAAATAAGAGACTGCCCGAAAGGACAGTCTCTCTAAACTCTAGGGTTATTTTGTGAACTTAATCTTGAAATACTTTTCTGGAACTTCAAGCTCGGTGGTCTTTAGGAAGCCCTGGCCGAGTATGTAGGTGTCCATGTAGATGAGAATCTGGTTCTTGGCACGTACTCCCGTGCTCTGGTCAACGTAGTAGCCTCCGTTCCAGTTGGCTCCCTGTGTGAACTCGCCGAAAGCCTTAAACAAGTCCGTACTGGACTCCTTGTTGGCCGTCCCTTCTATTACACGCTTGGCAAATTCGCCCAGGCCTGCACTGACGGTAAAGCCGTAGCTGAATGCCCATGTTCCGAAACGTCCAGAGCCGCCTGCATCAACGACAGTCTTTTCAACTTTCTGCAGAATCTTGGGGAAGTCTCCAGCTTCGGCAGTGAGGTCAATTCCGAAGGCTCCCGGATATCCCATGAGCGGGGAGGGTAGGTCAGCCTCAATGAACATTCCGCCGTATTGGGAGAGCTGCTTGAGGAGAGGCTCGGTGTGGGCATCGTTTGTACAGAAGAAGGCTGTGTCTTTGCCGTACTTTTCCACCCACTGAGGAACTTTCTCAAGGATGAACTGCTGTGCGCCTGCGACTCCGACATCACTTGTTGGGTCGGGAGCTGTCTCAAACACGAACTTGATTCCCAAGTCCTCGCATGCCTGCTCCATTATGTTGCGGCGCAGTCCCAGTGACTCATAGGACATGTGGCGGGGGAAGGAGATATGAACAAAGGTCTTTGCTCCCAGCTCTTTGGCCGCCCATACAATCGTATAGCCACGGGACATGAAGTCGCAGCTTACGGCAAGATCAGCGGACTTCTGGATGACGAGCGGATCCTCGTGAGGCTCGCCCGCTAAGCACAGAATCTCAGGATGGCTTTCCTTTATCCGACGGAAGGCTTCGGCTGTACCGGGAACTGCTTGGTTTACGACAATGGCCTTCATCTTTGGGTCATCGGCCAGAGCCACAATCTGTGAAATCGTTGTTTCCTGCTGGGACATAAAGTCATCGGGGTAAGTGATGTGCTGAATCATTCCACCGTCTTTGGTGGCTCCATAGCGGCGGATAAGCTCCTCGGCTCCGCGCAAGTCGTCCTCAGACTGAGATACAGTGCCAGTCACCACTCCGATGTGGAAATCATTGGATGAAACGGAATTCTCTTCTTTGACATCGGATTCTGCTTTTTCGTTTGTTGTCTTTCCCTTGCAGGCGACGAAAGCAAGTGTCGTCATGCACGCGCATACGGCAAACAGGACTTTTGCCTTTTTCATATTTTTCTCCTAATGTGTGGTTGGATCTGTTCGGAAAACTGCACTGGCAGCGAAGCTGTCGGTGTTGCCAAGCTGGTCTCCGAATAGGTCTATTGTATGGAACCTTGGGCTTGTTCCAAAAGCAGCTTGCTTTTGGGAACTGCCTCTCCTATAGATTCTATAGGAAAACTATAGCATATATATGGTGAATTTTTCAATAGATAAGCATTTATTTCCACGGAAAGTTGCATATATAGCTCCTTCGCAATAGATGAATTCTATGAAGGAAATCTTTAAAAATAGGACTTGTCCAGTTTTTAGAGAAGCCCTGAAATATCTGGAACCTTGATGGTTCTTCTGTGGAGGACGTTATGAAAAGGACGTTGCTTTGGGCGCGGGTGCTCGGCGCTGTGTTCATTTTTGCTGTGGAACTGACTTTGCTTTCCATAGGCCCTGTCTCTTGCAGTATGGGGGGCGAGGAGGATGGCGGAGGGCTGGGACTAAAAATCCAAACTGCGGCACCGCCGGTTTTGCAGGCTTTTGAGATTGACTCCGCGGACGGAATGTTGCTTAGATTTGACAAAGCTGTTTCGGTCACTGATGCAAGCCTTTCTCCGTCTGGGACTGTGGAACCGGTTATAGGAGTTTCCTGTGAGGATGCCGGGGAAGAAGGCTCTGTCAGGCTGCTCTTTGCCGAGCAGACAAAAATAGGATCTTCTTACGACATGAAGGCGGTGGCGCACGATGCGGACGGCAACTCGCTTAGCTTTACGATTAGCTTTGACGGCTACAACGACAGGCTTCCTGATTTGCTCATCTGTGAGGTTCGCAACGCTTATTCTTCCAAGAAGGACAAGTACGAGTTTGTTAAACTCTACTGTGCCAAGGATGGCAACTTGAGCGGACTGGAACTGCTGAGCGCGGGCGACGGGGAGTCCAAGGCTTTTGCCTTTCCACCTGTTGAGGTTAAATCCGGGGAATACATTACCGTGCACCTGCGCAAGATGAAGGACGAGGCGGGGAACTGGAAGCAGGCCGGGATGACGGACGAGGACGGGGGCGACATAAGGGCTTCCACAGCGGTGGACTCTTCTGCTGACGCATGGGACTTCTGGCAGGACAACCAGAAGAGCCGACTTTCTCCCTCTGATGTTGTCGTGATTAGGCGGAAAACGGACGGCAAGGTTTTTGACGCGCTTCTCTTTCGTGACCCCAAGAAGGAAGGAACGGACTGGGATGCAAAATACCGTAAGCTCTGCGATGCTGTTGAAAAAAGCGGGCGCTGGCTGGATTCATCTGGACAGCCTTCCGCTGGCTTTGAGTCTGCCTTTGTTGCGACAGGAATCACCAGCTCCGCCGTGACCAAGACGCTAAAGCGGCGTAGTCTGGACTTGCATCCCAGCTCTGCATCTGACTGGGCTGTAGCTCAGACAAGGTGATTTGACCTGTTCGGAAACCTGACCGGTTTCCGAACAGGTTTATTGAGTCGGAGCGAGGAGACTTATGATAAGGGAATGTCCAGATCGTCAAATCCATATACGGATACGGCTGGGAAACTGCTGCGGACAAGACCTTTTATCTGCGCGACAGCTTTCTTGTCCTTGATGGCGATGAATAGATTGCGGACATTCCCGGAAGCCTCCTCCCAGCTGGTAATCCTGCTGCTGCCTAGATATGCCCCTTGTTTTTCGGGAGAATTGTCAATGACGCCCTGTACTCTAACCTCAATTGTGCAAAGGAAGCCTAGGACAGATTTTCCATACACTCCGGCTCCCCATATATACCAGTCTTTTCCTTTGAAAAAGGTTGTTAAGGATAGTTTTATGGAAGGTCGATAATTTACAAGACTGAGAATTGCACTCGGCTGTTTCTGCCTGAAGAATTTGAAGTTTTCATTCATGGCCGACTTTGGAAGGAGCTGATTTATGAAGTTGTTCAGCTCCAGATTTTTATAGAACAACAGATACTGGTCGCCATTCCATTTTAAATTATCCACGTCAAACTGTTCCTTTGAAATGGTAAAGCTTGTGCCCCATTCTGGTTTTTCCAGACCATCTTTAACAATGAAGAGTATCTCGTTTTTGCAGTTCCCCTTTTTAATCACTGAGTCTATGTACTGCTTGTTGCTATTTATGTATGCTATCTCTTTCCTGTTTCTAACGAGCCTTATGAAAAGTGTCGGCTCTTTTATGGCATTCATGAATCTATCAGATTTTCTCTCGTAGTCATCTCTTATATGTTCGTATTTGTTTTCAAGACAGTCGCCGTCCTTTAGTTCGTGAAGGAATACAAATCCATATTTTTTGTCGGCAAAGTGAAGAGGGTTATTATCGTCATGAGGGATAAGGTTTTCTTTTTTCATAAAGTCGGAAAAGCTTGTGTCTATGGTTTTAAGAACGGATGGAAAATCTGAAAAACACCAGTCGAACGGTGAAGAGAAGGAACGAAGGCCTGATGCACTCATAGAACTCGCTGTTGCATAAAACCATCCCAAGGAGATGCAGTTTACGAAGTTGCTTGTCGTTTCCACCATTTATATGATCCTTATTTGGCAGTTTATGCTTGGATTTGCTACTAGATATGGTAGAAATGAGTATAATACAACTACTTTATGAAGTCAATAAGCGTTTTTAATGCCAGATATGGTAGTGTTTGGAATGGACTTCAGCACCCGCTTAAAGGAAGAGATAGAACTTTCAAATCTGCGTTACAAGGAACTGGCAGAAAAATCTGGCGTGGCGGAGCGTGCCTTGTACAACTACGTGGCGACAAAAAATCCTTCGATGCCGCCTGCCGATGTTGCCGTAAAAATAGCGAACGCCTTGGGTGTGTCAGTTGAATACCTTGTTACCGGAAAGGTTGATTTGCCTCATGTTGATAGTCTTGATTTTCAGAAAATCCGCAAGTATGTGACTTTGCTGGAGGAAATTGACCGGCTCAGTGACAGGCAGAAGAGCTTGGTTAAAGGGATAGTCTCTGAATTCTTGTGCAGCTCATCACCAATAGAAGTTAAGTCTTT
>JAFTEK010000034.1 GCA_017453705.1 Treponema sp. | reverse complement strand
TCATAGACAAAAACAGAGGCTCCGATGACCGAACCGCCGTTTTTTATCGGATACGCTGATATGGCACCATAGGAAGAGGTGTGGACAGGCTCATAAGAATCAGCCTGCTGACCTGACAAAGCCTTCTTTACGGCATACAGGGAAGACAAGTCTGCCCCCTTGGGAATGCCGTTAGCCCCTCCCGCAAGAACCTTTCCGCTCTTGTCAACAAAGGCCATGAACTCATAATCCAGAGTATCGTCATAGTAACCCGTAAGTTCGTCCAGCTTGGATATGTTCCGAGTCAAGACAGCTTCCCTTACCTCATCGCTGTTGGCAGTGATGGCAGCCCCATAGTCCAGTGTAACCACCCAGTCCACGAGTACACGAGCCGCCCCCTGAGCTGTATGGGCAATGCTGTCCTCCGCATCTTTTAGCTGTTTTTTATCAAAGACTGTTATAGTTATCGCCGCAACCACAACACAACTGAATACTATGACGGCACCAACCAGGGCGACAAGCTTAGTCGCTATCTGGATATCTTTCTTTTCGGCCATAAGGCAAAATCTCCCTATATCTCTCTGTGTTTAACGATTATAACTTTAAACAATCACTTTTTGCAAGCAAAATCTAAGGCCGGCCGCCTTAGTTTTTTTTGTCCGGATCCTCTATCTCCTGCAGCTTAAGCAAAAGATCTCCTGCATAGGAAAAGTTCAGCCTCATATCCTTGAGTTTATCCATGATATTCCCCATCCGCCTGAGAATGCGGGATATGTTTGTTATACAACCATAAGGAGGAACTCCCCTGCCAGAGATAAAACCAGAAATCAGGGCATCAAGATCCGAGCAGACAGACTTGAACAGCTTGATTATCCTGCCGCAGTCATCATCCACTTCCGCGATTATCATGTTTATATGGCTCAGCGAATTCTCGTTCTTGGTCTTGATTCCTTCAAACACAGAGAATTCCCCGCCATAGCCCCCCGTCGGTGCTAGGTCGTTCGCAAGGGTGTCCAGATAGTTGTTGACCTGCTCAAAATTGTCCAGTGCAACGGAAAGCTGCTTCTGGTTCTTCTTGACAGAGAAATCCCCCTCCAAGGAAATTCCCTTCAAAACCGTCATATACTCGGTGAAATGTTGCTTGACAAAGTAGTTCACGAAACCAACCGAAAGTGAGTTTATCGGCTTGGCTCCGTTCCAGAGCTTTTCCCAAGGCCTATACGGGAACGTTGGGAAGGCAGCCAAGTTAAAATACTCATGCAGACGGACCTTGAGTCTCTCCTTTTCGTAGTCGGCCCTCCATGCCTTGAGCCGCTTCTCAAAGTTCTTCTTAATGCAGTCGGAAAACTGCTCCTGCCAGTTCTCCCCGCCGCCTGACGGCTGGGCAACATACAGGTAGTTGTTCAAGACAACCTTGCTGATTTTCTCCACAGGGACATTGTTCACAAACATCTCTATCATAGCTATCTGGGATGTGGCTATGGCACGGAAGTTACGCTCCTTTACGGCATTGCTGTCGCTATCCGACAAATCAGGATCCTCAGCGGAATCCTGCAAGAAAAGAACAAAAGCCCCTATGAGCCTCTCGTCTATGTGGAGATAGTTGCACAGAACCTTGGAAAATTCCTCTATGTCGCCCCGCACCTGGGCAAACATACAAACCTGCGCCTGCTCCGAAGACATGGAAAAGCGTCGTATTATCCTATCGAACGGAATCTTTATGAAAGCACCCAGCCAACATAGCATCTGGGCATACTGGTACATATCCCGCTGGTTATCGATACCAAGGGAACAAAGGCCTTCAAGCACCCTCTGCCTCAGCTCCTTTATGCTGGACTCTTCAAGAGGTTCCCTAAAGGAGTATTGATATGGATCAGAATCAACTTCTATCTGCTCCACAAGCCCCGGCATCAGAATCTTGGAAAGCTCCACATAGAAAGGCCCTGGATTTCGGTCAAATATCTTTATATACGGCTTGAAGAATTCCGCGGCCTTTGCCAGCAGAAGAAGTTTCTCGTAGAATGAGTTGTACAGAACCTTACGCCTGTAGATTAGAAGATCAGGATAGTGCCTTTCTATGTCGTGCGCCAGCTCGGAGACAAGGCTTTCGTTGTAGACTTCCTCGATAGTTCCCTCACTGAACATAGATTTAAGCCAAATCCAAAAACGACGCAAAGGGGATTCTTTTTTTAGCTTAAGGGCAAACTCCCTCCTCTCTTCCTCAGCCTGGGCAACATCCTTCTTCTTCTTTTGCGTCAGTCCAGGGATTTCCCCCTCCTGCTGCTCGTTGCCTTTTATCTTGTCGAGCATATCCTTTCGCTCACTTA
Organism: Treponema sp.; assembly: GCA_017453705.1. Taxonomy (GTDB): domain Bacteria; phylum Spirochaetota; class Spirochaetia; order Treponematales; family Treponemataceae; genus Treponema_D. The sequence continues at coordinate 2,473 of JAFTEK010000034.1, read as the reverse complement.
CACTTATCCCCTGTGCAAGCGAGTCAAGGTTCGTACTTTTTTCATTATCTATAGTATTTTTCTTTGTATGTGCCATGACCTTATCTATATTTTCGCATTAAAAGGGAAGATTGTAAAGTCATTTTTGGCCAGCCCCCTTTATCTTTCTTCCATAAAGTGCTAGCCTGTCTATATATGAAGACAATAAGCATTTTAGTCCCCTGCTACAACGAGCAGGAGAACGTAGTTCCAATGGGCAAGGCACTGACGGACATGATGAAGGAAAAGCTTCCCGGATACGACTACGAAATCATCTTCATAGACAATGACTCGACCGACGGAACCAGGGCGTTGCTTCGCCAGATGTGTAGCCAGGACAAGAAAATAAAAGCCATTTTCAACGCCCGCAACTTCGGGCAGTTCAACTCCCCCTACTATGGGCTTTCCCAGACAAGAGGGGATTGCACGGTCATGCTCTGCTGTGACTTCCAGGATCCCGTGGAGCTGATTCCCAGCTTTGTGCAAAAGTGGGAAGAAGGGGCCAAAATCGTGGCTGGAATAAAGACCCAGAGCGACGAGAACCGGCTGGTAAGATTCCTAAGAACCTGCTACTATAAGATGATACACAGGATGTCCAGCGTAGAGCAGATAGAGCACTTTACGGGCTTCGGTCTATACGACAGGAGCTTTGTCAAAGTCCTTCAAGACCTCAAAGACCCAACCCCCTTCCTTCGGGGAATAGTCGCCGAGCTGGGATTCCGAAGGGTCAACGTTCCATACAGGCAGGCAAAAAGGCGGGCTGGCAAGACCCACAACAACTGGTACTCGCTCTTTGACGCAGCGATGCTCAGCTTTACGTCATATACAAAGGTCGGCCTAAGGTTCGCGACAATAGGGGGAGCCATTATGTCCTTCCTAAGCATCTTGGTGGCAGCCTTTTACATCGTATACAAGTTCACACACTGGCGGACGTTCACAGCGGGCATGATTCCCCTTATCATAGGTGTATTCATCTTCAATGGAGTGCAGACCTTTTTCATAGGTTTCCTCGGCGAGTACATAATGGCAATAAATAACAGGATTATGAACAGACCGCTCGTCATAGAAGAAGAGCGGCTGAACTTTGACCAAGACCAAGAGTAACCAGGCCGCAAGCCCCAGATATGAAGGGTACCCCCAAAAACAGGCAAGCCCCACATATAAAGAACGCCCCTCATACAAAGGGCACCCCAAAAACCGGGCAGACCCCACGGACAAAGAAAGCCCCACATATAAAGAACGCCCGCCCCCCGCAGACAAAGAAAGCCCCCGCACAGGTTTTCCTATGCAGGGGCTTTTTAGTCCACCCAAGGGCACAGAGCCTGTTTCAAAAGTCGGTTACTTTTGAAACAGGCTAGAAATGTGATGCCCCTGAATCTTACGAGCCAGACTACTCCTTGACACCACCAGCGGTAGCACCGGAGATGATGCTCCTGGACAGGAAGAGGTAGACGATGATAAGAGGCACTATGGCCAAGGAAATCATCGTATAAACCTGTCCCATGTCAAACTTCTGATAGTCAGCACTGCGTAGCTGAGCTATCAAGATAGGTATGGTCTTCTTCATCTTGCTGGATATGACCAGCTGCGGAGTGAAGTAGTTGTTCCATGAGCTTACGAAGGCAAAGATTGCCTGAACCGCTATGGAAGGCTTCATCATCTGCAGGACAATCGTGTTAAAGGTGCGGAATTCGTTGCATCCGTCAACACGGGCAGCTTCCACGATTGAATAGGGCAACGTGGACTCCATCGCCTGGTACAGGTAGAAGAAGACTATCGGAGCCGCTATGGACGGAATGTATAGAGCTGCAAGGTTGTCTATAAGGCCTATCTTTGTGATGAGCTTTATGAATCCGAGCGTTGAAACCTGGGTCGGAACCATCATAACCGCGAGGATAAAGCGGAAGCTGAACTTTCGCCCCTTGAAACGGTACATATAGATTCCATAAGCAGTCGTTGAAGAGAAATATGTCGTCAACAAAGCGCTCATAAATGAAACATAGATACTGTTCACCAAGGCCCTCAAAACAGGGTTGTTGTCGTTGCTCATCATCTTTACAAAGTTCGGAATAAAGTTGGTTCCAGGTATGGCGGAGAAGCCCTTCTGGATGTCCGCATGTATTCGTGTTGAGTTTATGATGAGGATAAAGAAGGGGAAAAGCGACAGGAACGTCAAGATAATCAAGACGGCATACGCCACGAATCTCCTTATTGCCAATGATGTGCTCTGGCTTTTCATCTAGCGCCTCCCGTTTGCATTTGAGTATTGCTTCATCGTAGAAGAGTAGACTATCGCACTGAGGATAGCGGTTACGATGAAAGTCAGGAAGGAGACAGCTCCGGCCATTCCATAATTCTTGCTGCTCAAATGGTTGTTCAGATACATGATTACAGTCATCGTGGTGCGGTTAGGCTGTCCGGTTCCATTGGTAAGAATCTGCGGAACATCGAACAT
>JAFTEK010000351.1 GCA_017453705.1 Treponema sp. | reverse complement strand
CATAAATGGGGCTGCCATTGCGACCATAATCTCCCAATTCACGGCGACGGTAAGCTGTGCCCTTTATGCCCGCAAGGTGAATCCGTTTTTCCGCTTTCAGCGCAGCGATTTTGTCATAAGTTTGGAGATGTCGTACAAGGTCGTAAAGCTGGGCATTCCCATTTCGCTTCAGTTTGCCCTCATCGCCATATCATCCATGGCATTGCAGCGAATAGTCAATTCCTACGGAACTGTAGTCGTGGCTGCCTTTACCAGCACGAGCAGGATAGAGCAGCTTATCCACCAGCCCTATGCAACTCTGGGTGCGTCAATCGCCACATATTGTGGGCAGAATTATGGAGCTAGAAAAAACGACCGCGTTTACATGGGATACAAAAAGGGTCTTCTCGTCATGGCAGTGATAACTGTCTTTGTGATGTTTGTGATGCAGTTCTTTGGAAGGTTCTTAATGGGGCTTTTTGTGTCGGATGCCCAGGTTATAGAACTGGGAACCAAGGGACTGAGGATAACCAGCGCCTTCTACCTTGCCCTCGGTACTATATACGTGGTCAGGGGTGTTTTGACCGGGATGGGAGATGCCTTCTTTGCCCTGTTCAACGGAATCATCGAGGTAATAGGGCGTTTTACCCTTCCACTGCTTATGACCCACTACATGGGCATGGGTGAGACTGGAATATGGTATTCAACAGGGGCCGTCTGGATTCTCAGCGGTGTCACGGCCTGGCTCAGGTATTACACCCGTTTTCATTCCCAGTTCGTCGGGGGAGCCAGCGGACAGGAAAGAAGCTAGGGAAACACTCTCTAAAAACTGGGCTTGACCAGTTTTTAGAGATGCCCTGAATAATGTTCCCTATATTAATCGACGTTCCCTTATTAATCAGCGCTCACCAGGGATTCTCTTATTGCCTTTTCCGCCCTAGCACAAAGCTTCCTGCTCCCATTCTGGGCAATCCATTCCGGCGGAATACATTCGATGAAATCAATGTATACATGGCTTCCTTTCCAAGGGAAGTTTTTGTTTATCTGCTCCGTTCCCCTTATGCTCATCACCAGCACAGGCACTTTTGCGTGGCTTGCCATTGAGAATACGACCGCATGGAAGGGAAGAAGATTGCAATCCAAACTCCTCGTTCCCTCTGGATAGACAGCAACACTGGAGCCGCCTTTTTTCAAGATTTCAGTTCCTCTTCTGAGTGCTCCAGCTGAGCCAGCCATGCTTGTTCGGTCAATCTCGATAAAACGAAGCCTGTGGATCACCTTCCCAAAGACAGGTATCTTGAAGTTCTCCGGCTTGGATATGTACACCAGTTTGTGTTTTTTTAGGGAAAGCCATGTGAGGATTGGATCAAACTTGGAGCGGTGGTTGCATACCAGCAGGAAAGAACCGTTCTGGGGAATGTTTTCCCTGCCTTTCTGATGGACGTGTACCCGTGCAAAAAGCTGGATAACCGTGCTTACAATGTTCAGTATTATCCTGTAATAGGGGCTTTCGTCCTGATACTGCCTTTTAAAATCCACTAACAGTCCGCTTATGTAGGACACGGCCAGAAACAGACCTCCCAGCAGGAGAATGGTCAGGAAAAGGAGACCTGCCCCCGCCAGAAGGAGCCATGTGAAATGAAGAATCGTGCTGACAGGAGACGTAATCTAGTTTCCTTTTGCCTTCTTGAACTCGTCAAATTCCTTGAGCATCTGGGGGTCTTTGTCCTTGTCCAGTATGCTGACCAAGACAGCGGCTGCAAGGCAGGCTATGAAACCGGGCAGAAGCTCATATACGTCCAGAATGCCACCAGAAAAGTTGTGCCAGGTGATTACCGTTACTCCGCCTGCGATTATTCCAGCTATCGCGCCCTTTGCCGTGGCATTGCGCCAGAAGAGGGCCAGCAGGATGAGAGGACCGAATGTCGCGCCAAATCCCGCCCAGGCATAGCTGACCAGGCTAAAGATGGAGCTTTCTTCGTTGAGTGAAAGCACAAAAGCAACCAGAGCTATGGCAAAAACTGTAGTGCGACTCATGAACACCATTGTCTTTGGCTCGAACTTCTTTTTGAGCAGGGTCTGGCAGAAGTCCTCGGTGAAGGCACTTGCGGCGACCAATAGCTGAGAGTCCGCCGTGGACATTGCCGCCGCCAGAATAGCGCAGAGGAAAATTCCACCGATGAAGGCCGGGTAAGTTTGCATTATCGTAGCTATGACAACACTTTCGTTCTGGGCGGCGGGAAGCAGGGGAACCAGATACACGGAGGCGAAAGAGCCTATGCCCATTGCACCGATGAAGGCAATCGTAACCCATGACATGGCGATTCTGCGCGAGAGGGCAATGTCCTTTTCGCTCTTGATACTCATAAAGCGAACCAGAATATGGGGCATACCAAAGTAGCCCAAGCCCCATGCAAGGGAGGATATTATTGATACGAGGGAGAAGTTCTGGTTTGCGGAGAACTTTGCTTTCATAATGTCTCCGAATTCTCCGCTCATTGCCTTACGTCCGAATTCCCCGACTTTTTCAACAGCAACGGACGGGCCACCTACAGTCACCATCATGATGCCGACAGTAACTATGAGGGCAATGAACATCAGTGTTCCCTGTATGAAGTCTGTTGTACAGACGGCGGCAAAACCTCCAAGCAGGGTGTAGAGAAGAATAACAACCATTCCTATTACAAGCCCGCAGATGTAAGGCAGCTCAAACACAGAGTGAAGCAGCTTGGCACAGGCAACAAAGCCGGATGCAGTGTAAATGACAAAGAAAAGCACTATGAATATGGTGGAAACCAAGGAGATGATTCTCTTCTTGTCGTGGAAGCGGTTGGTCAGGAACTCAGGTATCGTGATTGAGTTGTTGCACATCATCGAGTAGCGGCGCAGGGGTTTTGCCACGATGAGCCAGTTGAGGTATGTTCCTATCTCCAATCCAAGTGCAGTCCAGAAGGCTTCCTTAAGGCCTCCAAGATAGGCCACACCAGGCAGTCCCATCAAGAGCCAGCCTGACATATCGCTGGCCTCGGCAGAGAGGGCGGTTGTCCACGGCCCCATGTTCCTTCCGCCCAAGAAAAAGTCCTCAGAGCTGTTGTTTGTGTTCATCCAGCGAATGCCAACGTAAATCATAAGACCTAGGTAGAGGGAGAAAGCGATAACATGCTGTATCATCTCAGAAGACATAACTTGAACTCCTTATTTAGGGAACATCGAAAAACCTCAGTTTTGCCTTGGCAACACCGTGGCTCCGCTGGCGGTTCCGAGGTAACTCTGTAAATGCGAGATCCTAAGTCGCGATATTATATGCGACAGGCCTTGCAAGCAAGGCTTGGACTCAACGGCAATCTCGAAAAATCGCTGGAACCCACAACGAAGTTTCAAGTGAAGCGATTTTTTCGAGATGCCCTTTACATGAACCTTCCCTATTTTTACACATTTATGTGTTTTTTTCAATGGGGCACAGGAAATATCAATGCGGGGTGTTGACCTTTTTCGCCTGTTTCCGCTATAATAATCAAGCAAAGCAATTTGCGGGCCATTAGCTCAGTCGGTTAGAGCAGAGGACTCATAATCCTTT
>JAFTEK010000350.1 GCA_017453705.1 Treponema sp. | reverse complement strand
TTACAACAACAGCTCCGCCTTGGACAGCAGGACGGCTTCCATAGATTCCAAGCCTGACGGCTCCAAGAAGGATGCCCTGGACAGCTACGGTTACAAGACTCTGAGCCTTTCGAGCGGAATAACCCCTTCACCCCTGATAGCCCAGAAAGGGGTCTATGTCTATATACGCTTGTCTGACTACAATACTTCGTCCAGCCCGGACTACAAGGCGGTTATATGCACATCTTCTTCCAAGATGACCAGGTTTGAAAGCTCCGCCACTGTCATAGGGCTGCCCCGGCGGTATGTCAATTCTTCCTATGGGTTTGACTTCGGGAAGGATTCTTCCAATCCCCTTCCGTCAAGCTCGGATTCCGATTATTATGCTTTGTCCGCCACCGCGTCAGGTTCCTATTATGTTGACCTGTATGCCTTCACGGTGGGCAAGGACACATCTGATGATTCGATGTCCTACAGCGGGGCCGTGCACTTAGGCTCCGTCACTATATCCACGTCTGACAATTTTTAGGGGCATTGGGTCTGTCCGGGAAATTGCACCCTTAAATCGCCTTGGCTTGTGCCAGGCAGGTCAGTATGTTGTGCATTACCCTCCAGCTTTCCTTGGTCAGGCTTTCGATGTTGTCGCTGGGGGTGTGAAAGAGCCTCCATGTATGGGGCAGCCTTTCCTTGTAGGAGTAGTCCACCTGCTCGCCAGAAAGCCTTTTTTGCTTGCTGGCTTCCCTGTTCATCACCTGGTCTTCCAGCCCCTTGTTGTTCACCAGCTCCCTTGCGTACAAGGAAGCCTCCTGAGCGGGAAGCATTGTGAGCGCGACGGCCGGTATGCCGCATGCAAGGAATGACGCGTTGTCGCTGTATGGAACGGGAAGGCTCATCCAGCGGCCGGGGCTTGCCCTCCTTAGAAGCTCCTGGGTTCGGTTGAACAAATCCCCGAATGATTTGGAGAACTGGCTGGAAACCTTGGCAGGCAGGGCAGTCCTTGCCAGTATTGGAACTTCTCATCTGCCGCATGAGTCTAACAAGTAGATATCATCGTTTATTATCCCCAGCCTTTTAAAGACGTTGGCTATACCATAGGCCCCCTGTTGGAGCGTACCGCCAGCCCAGCCCAGCTCCTCTCCGTCAGTGAAAAAAATCCTGATATTGTGGGTGCCCTGCCATCTGGCCAGTTCCCCCGCCCAGTCTGCTATCTGGAAGTCCGCCGCGCTGTTGTCGTTTGCGCCGGGGCTGCCTTCAACCCTGTCATAATGTGAAATCACGGTATTTATCTTTAACTGGGGGTTGTAAAAGCGGCTGTCAAACTGCACGAGTATGTGCTGCCTGCCGTCTATGGCGGCAATCGCGGAGTCCACTCCCTTGCTGTAAAGGTAGTCCTGCAGTATTGTCGCCCTGTCAGCTCCTGGTGCTATATATGCCTTGAATTCTTCTGGAAGGAAGTCCATGTTAATAGTATAGGGCATCTCTAAAAACTAGGCAAGCCATTTTTTAGAGATGCCGTCGAGTCCAAGCCTTGCTTGCAAGGCCAGTCGCATATAATATCGCGACTTAGGACATCGCATTTGCCTTGACGCTACGCTGGCGGTTCCAGAGTTACCTCGGAACCGCCAGCGTAGCATAAGGCAAAACTGAGGTTTTTCGAGGTTTCCTAAAAGGCCTCTTGCGGGATTTTGCAACGATAATGCGATGAGCCGCTTGCAAAAATCACCGGCTTTTGGAACTGCCTCCGATGATATTGTTCTTAAGCAGGGGGGCGGCTTTTACGATAATTGAAGTGAGAAAGTTTTTTCTCGTGGGAAGGGATAAATTATGATGAACTTTATGCAGGCCGTGAGGGATGCCTTTAAATCCCCGGCTTCGCCCGGCGCAGGCAAGGAGAACAGCCTTGAAAGGCCTGATGCCTCCTTCACGGAGGATCTGGCTGCCAAGAGGATTCACGAGCGCAACGCGGCTTTTTTAAAGGGGTTGTCAGCATCTGGAACGGATGAGGGCGCGGGGAATCCTGCCCCTGAAAACCAGGCGGCAAAGGACTCTTCTGGCAATGAAAGGCTGCTTGAGCTGCTCAAGTCAGAGGATGCGCTGCTGGATAACATACTGAAAGAGCAATCTCGGCTCCATAAGGATGTAAAAAAGCGGAACTGGGACAGCCTGCAGACTACGCTGGAGCGTCTCAGGAAGCTCAGCGACAACTTTGTCCTGCTCGATGGCGAGCGTGAGAAGCTTGTCGGTTCCAACACGAGCGTTTATTTCCAGAAGGACTTGGAGGGCGTTTTCTCGAGCCTGAGGAGCAAGCTTACTCGGAGCAAGGTGGAGAACGACGCCCTGAATACTTATGTCAGCACGACAAAGGAATTCATCGGGAATGTCCTTGAGGAATGTTACCAGAAGGAGTCGTCCGAATACTCATCATACGCTGCCAATGGTAGCAAGGTGAAGGGTGAGTTTGGAAGCATGCTCGTCAACACGGAGTTCTGACAGCAGGGAATGGAAAACGAGAGACCTTCCAGCTGTGAGAAGGGGCGCTCCGGGGAGGACAGGGCTGCATCTTACTTGCAGTCCCTGGGCTTTCAGGTCATCTTTCGCAATTACAGGATAAGGGGCGGAGAAATAGATATTGTCGCCTTGGACGGTGAAATCCTTGTTTTTGTGGAAGTCAAGTCACTGCCGTCAGGCGGATTGGAAACGCTGTCCTATGAGCTGGGGCCAAGGAAACGGAGCCGCATAGTCAGGACCGCCAGGTATTTCCTTGTCGAGCATCCTGAGTATGATTCTTCTTTGATAAGGTTTGACGTAATCGCGCTGGACGTTCCTGGCTTGGACGAGACGCATCATATAAGGGGTGCTTTCACGGAGTCCGGCCTTGCGTAAAGAATGACCGGACTTGCCTAAAGCAAATCCAGTTAGCCGCGCCATTCCTTGAGCTGTCTGTTTATAAGCTCGGAGGCTTCCGACAGGATGTTTTTCTCCTCTTCTTTTCCTTTCGGGCTGTCGTATACCTTCAGGACTTTTACCCTGTATATTCCCTTGGAAAGGTTGCTCACAATACGAAGTATGTTGGCCAGTCTCCAGCCTCCGTCCAGTGCGCATACCACGACAGGAAGCTTGACCGTGTTTTCTACCATGCGGAATCCTGCGGCATAAAACTTACCCAGCCTGCCGTCCTTGCTCCTTGTTCCTTCGGGAAATATCAAAGGCAGAATCTGGGAGTCCCGCTTTACCCTGTCCCCGAATTTTTTCAGCGTATCCATAGCCTGCATTGGGCTGCCTTTGCGGGGGATCATGCAGTGCCCCTGGCTTTTTAGCATCTTGCCCACCATAGGGACTTTGGACAGGGAATCCTTTGCGACAAAGCGCACTTTCTTGTCCGAAAAAAATACGAGGTACACGACAATATCAAAGAGGCTCTGGTGGTTGGAGAGTATGAGGAACTGTTCCGGCAGCCCGTCCTTGCTTTTCTTGTCCTGTGCCAGATTGAACTTTGAGTATAAGCCCAGCACCGCGAAGACCTGTCTTGCGCACTTTCCTGTTATGTAGTCAGACCAAAAAAGGGCTGCCTTATGGCTGAAAGGATAGCATATAGTCAGCATGAGGGTCGGGAAGGCTACTATTCCCACAAGGCATATTATCGATATGAGGCTAAACATGATGGAAGTATAGCCGAGAAAAGCATTTAAGTCTATGCGTCCCAGAAGCGTCTCTCGGCCGCCACGATTTGATCCAGGGGGTTGGCCATGCGCCTGGTCTCCGGAACGCTGGAGATGAATATCCTCCCGTAGGGCTTGGTGATTATCCTTCGGTCCAGCACGACGATAACGCCCCTGTCATCGCTTCGCCGCATCAGCCTGCCGAAGCCCTGCCGGAACTTTATCACCGCGTCGGGCACGCTGAGTTCCATGAAGGAAGAGCCGCCTTTTTTCTCTATGGCCTCGCTCCTTGCGGCGAACACAGGGTCTGACGGGACGGGGAAGGGGAGCTTGACGATGATGACCTGGCTCAGGCTTTCTCCCGGAACATCAACCCCTTCCCAGAAGCTTGATGTCGCAAAAAGGCAGCTGCTTTTGTCCTCCTTGAACATCTCAAGCAGGCGGAATCGGTCGTCATCACCCTGCTTGAGGCAGCTTATCCCTGCCTTTTCCAGCTGCCTGTGGCAGCTCATGTAAGTCTGGCGGAGTGATTCATACGAGGTGAACAGAACCAGGGTTCTGCCCCCGGCAGCTTGTATCAGCTCCGGTACTGCTCCGTCTGTGAAGGTCTGGAAGCTGCCGGTGTCCTGGGTGGGCAGGGGGGCATCCCCCGGAACTGCAAAAAGCACACGGTCCCTATAAGGGAAGGGGGAGTCAAAATGTCCTTGTTCCAGCCTTTCATCTTCAAGCAGGTTTACCCCTGTCCTCCTCATCCAGTATGAGAAGTCTCCTCCCGTCCTGA
>JAFTEK010000349.1 GCA_017453705.1 Treponema sp. | reverse complement strand
TCGGCAGCAAGAACCAGTTCGCCAAAGTCAGCAAGATGGTGGTCACGGCAAAGGACGCACTGGAAAACATAAGGGAACAGGCCAAGAACGTAGAATAAAAAAAAGAGGAAGTGCCTAAAGGTGCTTCCTCTTTTTTTTTATCGTCTTATGCTATCTTGTAAATCCAGCCGTCAGGAGCCTTAAGGTCGCCCATCTGGATTCCGGTCAGCGTCTCGCGCAGCTTGCCCAGCACAGGGCCTATGGCATCCATGCCGGAAGGCAGGTCTATGTTATTGCCGTGGTCAACGATGCGCCCTATCGGGGAGATTACGGCGGCGGTTCCGCAGAGCCCGCACTCCTGGAAGTCCTTTATCTCGTCCTTGTGTATCTTCCTCTCCTCAACCTCGATGTGCAGGTAGTCCTTGGCGACCTGCACGAGCGAGCGGCGGGTGATGGAAGGCAGGATGGAATTTGACTTTGGAGTTACAAGCTTTCCGTCCTTGGTGACAAAGAGGATGTTTGCTCCTCCGGTTTCTTCTATATAAGTGTGGCTTGCCGGGTCCAGGTACATGTTCTCGGCGAAGCCCTGACGGTGCGCGTCCATGATATTGTGAAGGCTCATCGCGTAGTTAAGTCCGGCCTTGATGTCGCCCGTTCCGTGGGGGGCGGCGCGATCCAAGTCAGACAGGCGGACGGTAATCGGCTTGACACCGCCCTTGAAGTAGGGGCCGACAGGTGTAACAAGGATGCGGAACTGGTACTCGTCAGCGGGCTTTACGCCGATGACGGAGCTGGAGCCGAACATATACGGTCGGATGTAGAGCGTCGCGCCTGAGCCATAGGGGGGAACCCAGTCCAAGTTGGCCTTTACCGTGTCCAGCACGGCCTTGACCCAGCGGTCTTCCGGGAAAACCGGCATCTCCAGCCTCTGGCAGGAGTCCTTCATGCGGGCCGCGTTGAGGTCCGGGCGGAATGTTACTATGCTGCCGTCCTTGGTAGTGTAGGCCTTAAGCCCCTCAAAACAGGTCTGCGCATACTGAAGTACGCCGGCGCACTCAGAAATCGTAATGCTGTGGTCGCTTGTAAGCGTACCAGAGTCCCACGAACCGTCCTTCCAGCCAGCCACAAAGCTCTTGTCCGTCTTCATGTAGCCGAAGGGCAGGTTGCCCCAATCCAAATCTTTCTTTGCCATAGCGTTTACCTCTAGTAAAGAAACTGTACCACTATTGAAGAAATGTTTCAACAGGCAGTGGAACTGTTCGGAAACCGGCCCAGGCAATGCCGGCAGCTTGGCTGCCAGTGCAGTTTTCCGGACTGGTTCAGTCTCCGTTGACCGCACAGCCTCATATCATTACGATAGCTAGTATGAAGCAAAGCAACAGGAAATCACCATTCCCGCAGCAGACTCATTTTATAGGTGTGCTTGCCCCTGATGACATAACGCTCACACTGGAGGACTGCCGCCGTTACATGAACGAGACATACGGATGCAAGTCCGGGCACGCGACGCCCATCCACGTCACCCTTGTCCCGCCGTTCCTGCTTTCACAGGAATACACGACTGAGGACATTGCCCAGGCGATAGAATGTGACGTACTTCCCCAGAACCTGGGCTTTACGGCACAGGTTGACAACTTTGACGCATTCGGCGACAGGACTCTTTTTGCGAAAGTCACAGCGGACGCACGGTGGACGGCCTTACGGGACGCGGTTTTTTCCTCTGTATACAAGGCTGCTCCGGGCTGTATCCAGAAGGACAAACGGCCTTTCACGCCCCACCTGACCGTCAGCAACAGGGACATTCCAGCAGGAGTGACAAAGGATGCCCTCAAGGTTATGAACGAGATGAACCTTGTGGAGGAATTTCCCGTGGACAATATCACAATCTTTGAAAGGCGAAAGGACGTATGGATTCCCGCTGCCTCCATTGAACTGCCGCAAAAGCTATAGATATTCCAAGGCATTTTTGCTATAATGTCCGCCAGCTATGATTAGGATACAAAAAGCAGACGAGATTGGCGAAAGCTTTTTTGAAGGCAGGGACTTTGGAGACTCCCTGGAAGCTGTAAAGGATGTGCTTAGGGATGTCAAGTCCAATGGGGATGAAGCCCTGCACCGCTACACAGCCAAATTTGACCTTTCCAACCCAGCGGCATTTGAGATTCCTATGTCCGTGCTCAAGGATGCCGCGGACAAGATGAAGAAAGACAACCCAGACCTATACAAGTCCATCAGCTATTCCCATGAGCTTGCCCTAAGATTTGCCCAAAAGCAAAAGGAATCCTTCGGAGACTTTGAGACGGAGCTGGAACCCGGTGTCTTCACAGGCCAAAATAACATAGCTGTGGACAAAGCCGGTGTCTACGTTCCGGCAGGCCGATTCCCGTTGGTTTCCTCCGTCATTATGACCGTGACACCTGCGGTCGCAGCCGGCGTAAAGGAAATAATCCTCTGCACGCCGCCCCGCGTCCATCCCGCAGACAGGGACGATGCCCAAAAGAAAGGGCTTGGCATTCCCGGAAAGCCCTACACCGGCGGCAGGGCGTATGCTGACGACAACATTATGGCGGCCGCATACATCTGTGGTGTCACCAAGGCATTCGCACTCGGAGGCTCCCAGGCGATTGCCGCTCTCGCATTCGGCACCCAGTCCGTCCCCAAGGTCGATGTCGTCGTGGGCCCCGGCAACAAGTTCGTCGCGGAAGCCAAGAAACTGGTCTACGGAACCGTAGGTATAGATATGCTGGCAGGCCCCACCGAGGTCTTTATCATAGCTGACTCCAGCGCAAATCCTGAATGGGTCGCAGCGGACTTGCTGGCACAGGCAGAGCATGACATCGTTGCACAGCCAATACTGGCAACGCCAGACGAGAACCTTGCCCGCAAGGTGGCCGATGAGATAGAAAAGCAGCTGCTAGAGCTCCCTACACAACAGACGGCCAGAACTTCCGTACAGGACTTTGGAAGGATAATCATAACCAAGGACTTGGACGAGGCCGCCATGATAGCCAACCGCAAGGCACCGGAGCATCTGGAGCTTGCCATGTCAGAAGGAACTGAGCGGGACAGGATTGCCTCAACCGTACACAACTACGGCTCCCTCTTTATAGGTCACAGCGCGGCGGAAGTCTTCGGGGATTACGCGGCAGGGCTTAACCACACGCTCCCGACATCCGGCAGCGCGAGATTTACCGGAGGCCTGTCCGTCAGGATGTTCCTCAAGACCGTGACAACCCTCCGCGTGGATTCCGGCGGGAGCGGGGCAGCGCAGTCAGCCCGCGCCGCAAAATGCCTTGGGGAGGCGGAAGGACTTGCAGCCCACGCGCAGTCGGCGAACCTAAGGCTCAAGGCGTTTACAAACAGCAAATAATCAGGAAGGAACAATAAATAATGAAGATATACAAGATAGGGGACGACATACTCAGGCAGAAATGTGAGCCGGTCAAACCAGAGGAGATAAACGACGAGTTTAGGGCTACGATAGCCGAGATGTTCCAGACCATGACCAGTGCGAACGGGGTCGGGCTTGCAGCCCCCCAGGTGGGAATCCCCAAGAGGTTTTTTGTCATGATGTCCGACGATGATATCAAAAGGGTTTTCATCAACCCTGAAATCATCAAGACATCCAGCGACCTGTCCGACTATGACGAGGGCTGCCTTTCCATCCCGGGTGTGTCAGAGAACATCAAGAGGCCGTCCACTATATCCGTGACAGCACTCAACGAGCGGGGCAGGCACTTCACGATCAACGATGCGACAGGTCTCCTTGCCCGCATCATCCAGCACGAGAACGACCACTTGAACGGCATCCTGTACATAGACAGGGGAGACGAGGACTTCAAGAACAAGACCATAGAAAACTTCAAGAAAAAGGCCGAACGCGCCGCTCTCAAGGCTGCCAAGAAAGAAGCAAAAAAATCAAAGAAGGAAGGCTAGCTAATGCTCCGTGTTCTGTATGGCGGTAGCCCGGCTGCTTCCGCAAAGACGCTTGAGCTAATCCTCAAGGACAGCGCAATGTCATCCTCTGTTCCGTCCGAGGCATACAAGATTGTAGCCGTCCTGACAAATCCTCCGTCCGCGAAAGGGCGGCACAAGGAGCTTATCCCCACAGAAGTCGCCCAGTATGCCGAAATCTGGAACAGGGCGAGGGGCGATGACATAAAAATCCTCACACCTGAGCACCTGAAGGAAGAGGCAAGAAATCAAATTTCAGCCATAAATCCGGACATCTTTGTCTGCTTTGCTTACGGGCACATCCTGGGTCCAAAATTCCTCTCCATGTTCAAGTATGGGGTAGTGAACCTGCATCCCTCCCTGCTGCCCAAGTACAGGGGGGCCACGCCTGTTCCAGCAGCGATATTGAACCAGGACACAGAGACAGGCTTTTCACTGCAAAAGATGGTGCTGGGAATTGATGAGGGGGATGTCCTTTACGAAGAGCGCATGGGCTTGACCGGAACAGAAACAGCGGAACTGCTTTTGGGCAAGGCCGCCCTCTTCGGAGGAATCGCAGTGACAACCCTCCTGCGCCACGTAGCCAAAGAGGGAGAACTTCCACCGTCCAGACCGCAGGAAGGCGAGCCTAGCTACTGCACGACGATAAAAAAAGAGGACGGCCGCATAAAGTGGCAGGACAGCGCGCTTCAGATAGACGCGCAGATACGTGCCTATACCCCGTGGCCGGGCTGCTATACAAGCTTGAACGGTGTGCAGCTGCGCATACTCAAGGCAGCCGCGGCCAGCAAAGTCGCATCCCAAGACACATCGATAACCCAGAACACAGGCGCGGTTCCGGGAACAGTGCTTTCGTACTCCAAGCAGAGGGGTATCCTAATCCAGACAGGAGACGGAGTTCTACTGGTGACAGAGCTTCAGTGGCAGGCAAAGAAGGCAATGGACTACAAGTCCTTCATGAACGGAACAAGAAACTTCATCGGCTCAGTGC
>JAFTEK010000348.1 GCA_017453705.1 Treponema sp. | reverse complement strand
TCTATAACATAGCTTTTCAAAGCCGTCTCTATGAACATAAGCCGGGGATACAGTATGGATTTTAAGCGCATATCAAAGCGGTTGAGCGTGACCACTTGGCTGAATGCTGTGAATTCAATGCTGTTGGATGACTTCCGTATAAAGTGGAAGTGGAGGAACGTGCTGACATTCCCGGAAATTTCCTGAGCCTTACGCTAGGCGAGCAAGTCGTCATTGCCGAAAACTACAGGCGCATCTGCCAAAAAATGCATTCCTTCGTGGAATAAGCAGGTTTGTTTTAGGGGAGCCTCGAAAAATGAAGTTTTTCCTGTAAATCTGTCAACTCATTCTCCCCCTGCCACTCGTATATGGCAGGAATCTGATGACGCGCTACGGCTTCTTCACTGACGGCAAACGCCTTGGAAACCGCTGATTAATATAGGAGACATTAATCAGCGGTTCCCGTCAAAGTTTCGTAACCCTTTGTGTTACGAAACTTTGCGAATTTTGGAGTTAACACTGAATAATCCGCATTCGGATTATTCAGTGTTTCCCTTGCCCCTTCCCGCCGCCGTGTGCTATAATCGGGCTATGAGGCGATTCAACACGACGGGAACCTGCATCGCAGAGAAGCACTACATGGTGAACATAGACGAGCGCATCCGGCAGATAAAGAAGATGGTTGACCGGGGCGACTACTTCTGCATCAACCGGGGGAGGCAGTACGGCAAGACGACGACCCTGCGCTACCTCAAGAAAGCCTTGGATGAGGAATATACCGTGTTCTCCATAAGCTTCGAGGGAATGTCTGACTCTTCTTTTTCCTCACTGGAGAACTGCGGGCGGGCGTTCTTTGAAAGACTGTCGGAATGCATCGAGTACGATGAAGTAGCTCTTGTTGACGACGAAACGAAAAAAATCATCAGCGGTATAAAAGGCTTCGATCAAGACAAGGATTTATCGCTTGCAATCTCAAAACTATGCAAAAAAAATACTCGCCCCATCGTAGTCATAATCGACGAGGTGGATCAGGCGGGGAACTACGAAGCGTTCATAAAGTTTCTGGGCCTGCTCCGCGACAAATTCCTGAACCGTGATACCCGCCCTACCTTCCATTCCGTCATCCTTGCGGGCGTGTACGACATAAAGAACCTCAAGCTCAAAATCCGCCCTGAGGAGAACCACCAGTACAACTCTCCCTGGAACATTGCCGCGAGGTTCGACGTGAGCATGGAGCTAGACGAGGACGGAATACGCGGCATGCTCGAAGACTACGAGGCCGAACATCACACCGGTATGGACACGGCGAGGATGGCCAAGCTGCTCTCCGACTACACGGGAGGATACCCCTTCCTGGTCAGCCGCCTGTGCCAGATTATCGACGAGGAGCTGGAGTGTGACTGGACTGACGCGGGATTTCAAAAGGCAATAAAGGTCATCTTGTCGGAGAAGGATACCCTTTTTGACGACATAAGGAAGAAGCTTGATGATTTCCCGGCTATGCGGACTATGATTACAGCGATTCTATTTTCCGGGGAACCGCTCTCGTTCAATTCCTATGACAGGGCAGTGAATGTCGCAAGCATGTTCAACTTCATCAAGGACAAGAACGGTAAGATTGCAGTCTCCAACCGCATCTTCGAGACTTGGTTCTACAATCTGTTCGAGTCGGAGGCGGAAACCTCCCAGCTTCCCGAGGACACCGACATCATACGCGAAGGCTCAATCGACAAGCCCCTGTTCATAAAGGACGGCAGGCTGGACATGAAGAAGGTTCTGGAGCGCTTTTGCGTCCACTTCAATGAGATATACGACATCAATGACGCGCGGTTCATCGAGAGGCAGGGACGTAAGTTCTTCCTGTTCTTCCTCAAGCCCATCATCAACGGAACGGGCAACTACTATGTGGAGGCGGAGACCCGCGACGAGCGGCGGATGGATGTGGTGGTGGACTACGCGGGCGAGCGGTTCGTAGTGGAGCTAAAGATATGGCGCGGGGAAAGCTACAACGAGAGGGGCGAGAGGCAGCTTGCCGACTACCTGGACTACTACGGGCTTGACCGGGGGTATCTGGTGAGCTTCTGCTTCAACAAGAACAAGCAGCCCGGTGTCCGAGAAGTCTCCGTGGGCAATCGTACCATCGTGGAAGCCGTGGTGTAGTGCACGGACAGGCAGCTCCAGCATGTACATGAAGTACTGGGGCTGCCGAGGCTGATATCTTGTAAAAGCTGCCTGTTGGTTTCACAGCTCGGCTGTCTTTTTTGTGAAAAACTGTCAAATTCACTCCCGAATATCATTCTGCCTGCAATAGCTTGGGGTTAAATATTGTCCAGGTCAAAGACTTTCCTGCCCTCGTGGAATGTCGCGGAGATTTTCCCGGTGAGCTCGCTTCCTTCCCAGGGGCTGAATTTGCCCTTGCTCTGGAAGTCACGTCCCTGCACTGTCCAGCTTTGCGCCAAGTCCACGACTGCAAGGTCTGCCCTGCACCCAGGCTTTAAAAGCCCCCTGTCAGCAAGCGAGAGCAGGCGGGCGGGAGACGCGGACATCCTTGAGGAGAGTGCCTTCATTCTCATACCTTTGTCCAGTACAAGATTCTTATAGCACACGGCAAATGCTGTCTCCAGCCCGGAGAAGCCCGGACTTCCGTTTTTCTTGTCTTGCTCTGTATGGGGGGCATGGTCTGTTGCGACCACATCCGCATCTCCGCTTATGAGGGCTTCTATGAGTGCCTGCCTGTCTTCTTCTGCACGGAGCGGGGGATTGACGATGTTGAATATACCGGGCATACCCACACCGGTAAGCCCTATGTGGTGGGGCGTTACCTCAAGGCTCAGCTCCTGCCCTGCCTTCTTTGCCCTGACCGCTGACTCAAGGCAATGTGCAGTGCTGACGTGGCAGAGGTGCAGGTGGCAGCCTGTTGCTGCGGCGAGCCGTATGTTCCTGTCGGTCGCGACATCCTCGGCAAGGCGCAAAAGCTCATCCGCCTTGGCGAGCAGCCGCGCGGCCTCTTCCTTCTCCCCGGCGGAGAGCTTTTCCAGCGCGGCCTTGCGCAGGGGGCGGGCGGCTTCGGCAAGGAAGGGATCCTCGCAGTGGCAGGAGACGATAATCTTCTTCTTTGCCGCCATCTTCATAGCCTCGTACATCACCGAGCTGTCTTGCACCTCATGTCCGTCCTCGGTAATCAGCGGTACCACAGTCCTGTCCAGACATTCCAGATGGGAAAGCGTCTTGCCGTCAAAGCCCTGTGTTATGCTCACGGACTGGAAAAGCTCGGCAAGGCCTATCTCGCGGCCCCGCTTGTCGTTTGCCAGCGCGGCCTCCTGTGATGATACGACGGGGCTGGTGTTGGGCATGAGGACGAGAGTGCCGAATCCGCCCGCTGCTGCTGCCTTAGAGCCGCTTTCCAAGTCTTCTTTCTGCGTCAGCCCCGGATCTCGAAAGTGGGCGTGCATGTCGATGAACGCGGGCATGACGGCCTGCCCGTGTGCGTCAAACAGCTCAAGCCCTGCCTTGCTTCCGCCAGATGCAACAAGGGCGGAAGTCTCCTGCCTGTCAACGAGCTTTTCTATTTTGCCGCCGGAGACGAGAATTGCAAGGTCATCCCTGTCCGTCAGCTCATCCACCAGGCGGGCATTGTATATCAGTATCTTGCGTCCTATGTTTTCCATAAGCTTTTACTCCTTTACTGCTGGTGTTTTTTTCTGTTCGGCATAGTAAAAGCTTTTCAGCCTCTTGCCAGCCTTATCATATTTGTAATCATACAGGTAGACTGCATCCGCTCCCGTCCAGCCAGGCTCATAGAGAGTCATATCTCCGTGCTCATTATATTCATAACGGTCATCAATAGTTTCCTTGTTTCCTGTGCCTGCATCTGTTTTGACTGACAGATGGCGGGTGTTTTTTCCGTTTTCATCATACTCATACCAGTCTTCATTGCCATCCAGCCAGCGTTCGTGCAGCAGACGGCCTGCACCATCGTACTCCTTCCATACTTCGCGGCCATCATTATAGCGTGTATGTATTTCGTTCTTGCTGTCATACTCAGACCAGTATTCATAATAAGAACCGTCATCCCGCATGGAGCGACGGTGGATGATGTTTCCTAATGCGTCATATTCACTCATGATATTATTTGATGTCGTATATGTCTCAACGCCGCCTTCATAACTAGTCCAGGCTTCATAGCCGTCTGTCGTCCTAAGGTGGATTACTTTGCCTTCGTCGTTATATTCGCGCCATGATTCCCATCCGGCAGAGTCGTATTGATGCAACAAACGGCCTGTCTCATTATCATATTCATTCCATGATTCCCAGCCATCTGCATCCCATTGATGGATAAGCTCCTCAGATTTGCTGTCATACTCATACCAATATTCTTCTCCGTCACTAAACTTTTCATGTATCAATAGCCCAGTCTCGCTGTCGTAGTCATACCACTCTATATACTTTTCTATCAAATCCTTATAGTATATCTCCCTGTTTTCGGAGTCAAATTTTTTCTTGTATTCTACAGGATTCTCATCGTCAAAGTTTTTGTGATATACGAGGTTTCCGTTTTTGTCATACTTGTTTATCTCGTTTATGAGCCAAGGGTGCAGCCTCATCTCGCCCGGAACTTTTCTGAAAACAAGTCTTTGCATGATTCCTTTGGTCCATGTGAATGTTGCAAAAGAAAAGGCAAGAATGCACATTGCCCATAATGCACAGCTGGCAATCTTGATTGTTTTAGAATAAGTGGATTTGCATACAAATACGACATGAAAAACAGCCCATGCGAGCAGGATAGCAAAGCTTACAAATAAAAGAGGTCTGTAAAAGATTATTCCCGCAATGTATAGAATAATATCAACAAACATGAGAAGCCTTTTGAATACCATAAAGTTAATGGCGGAAGAACCTTTTAAATCCGGCTTTGCAAGATGCAGCTTTTCTTTTATCTCCTCAAAGCCTTTTAGATAGGACGGGATTATTAGCCTGACAAGACCTTTGGAAACAATTCGTATCTGCTTTCTGTCCACCATGTTTGAAAAAGAAAAAATGCCTATGATGTCCTTGAGAAGAATCTTGTTGCTGACGAGTTTTTTACCTAGAATTCGGTACTCGATGAATTCGTCCGTCAGTTCTAGCTCTGCTTCGTCATACTGACTCCTCATTTTTCTGTAGCTCAAGGCTGCCATAAAAGCCAATAATAAAACATAGGCGGCGATGATACGAAAAGGAACGAGAATAACGTCAAGAGAAAGCAAATGGGTTGTGCCAAGAGAAATGGCGATTATTGCAAGAATTAACTTAAGTAACCGCAGGGTGAATGATAAAACAAGCCTCTTGCTGTATTCTCCCTTCAAGTCCGGGTCGTTTTTGTAAATCATCTGCACTCCACATCGCTTTTTCAGAGTTACCTCGAAAAACCGAAGTTTTTCGAGGTCTCCATAAGATATTTCAATCTTATCATAAGAGTGGCAGATGGGCAAGGCGGCTTCTCCTGTCTGCTTATCCTGTCGATACGCCGCCCTGCAAGAAAGCCTGATAAAACTACAGCCCGCCCTGCAGGGGGCGGCATAAAACCACACCTCGCCCTGCAAGAAAGCCTGATATGTCCTATCAGAATGCTTAATTAGATTTTATCTTCCAGACCTTTCCCTGGCTGCGACCAAAGATTTCAGACTGGTACATACATTCCGCTGTTGCTGACGGAGTTTCATATTCGCCAGAGCGGACAGCCCTAAAGAGGAAGTCCACTTGCTGGAATCCTATGGGGAAGTAATCCCAGAAGTATTGAACCTCACTGTCATAGATACCCTGATAGCTCAATCCCCAGTTGTAATCATCACGGTAGCCATCCTGCATTCCGTAATAATCACCATAGTCATCATAGTAGTAGTCCTCATCGTCATCCCTTTCTGGCTTTTCCTCCCGGTAGCTGCCTGTGGTGACAAAGGCTGCGTTCATTATCTCGCTTCCCGCAGGAACAGGTACGCGGACGGCCACAAAATCACGGTTGCGTGTGGACGAGATGTACACTTTCTGCCTGTATGTGCGCCCGGCAACCAGTTCATCGCCCTTGACCTGCTCACCGCTCTTCACATCATATATCTCACTGAAGATACATATACCCTCATCACGTGCATACTGCTTTGTGGCAGGAATCGCATACTTCATGCTCGCAGTATAGAAAAGGGCACCAGTTCCGTCTTTCTCAAATGTCAGAGGGAGTTCCTCTCCCTTCTTGAACTTGGAAAGCTCAGTTTTGTCCAAAGTTGTATCCACGGCCTCTGCCGCAACTCCCTTGAATTTTCCGCTTGCAATCTCTTTCTTGTCCAGCAGTGCCTGGGCTGTAAAGTTCAAGTCCTCCAGATTGTTGCTTTGGATGTATTCACGTATCGCAATAAGGACACGCGATGTGGCGGCTGTCGAAGTCCAGTAGCCCTTGCTGGCTTTTTGCAGCTCAAGAAGCTCATATACCAGATTCTGGTTTAGAGATGCCGTTGGATCCAGCGTGGTGTACAGCTGGAGTGCCAGTGCAAATTTCTCTGAGCTGTCATTAAAGAAACACCAGTGCGATCCATCCATGCCGTGACTAAATGATGCACCCTTCGTCGTCAGACTTATATTGCTCCTGAGGCTGTCCGCGCACTCCTTGGCCTTGTTGCTGTTGCCCATGTTAAGGTATATGAGTCCGCAGAGCGCAAGGCACTCAGATGACGAGTCACATCCCTTGATTATCTTGGACAGGTTGGTGTTGGAGACAGTCTCACCCAGGAGCGTTGCCGAGTAGTAATACTGAGCCGCCTGATAGCAGACCCAGCTGGCCGGCTCCTTGTCCTTGCTGAGCAGGCTGTTACCCAGCTTGAGCAGGTAGTCGGCAAGTTTGTCCGTGTTGATGGAACTTATATCTATGCCGTTCTCATCCGCAAGCGCAAGTATTTCAGCAATGCGGGCAGAAACCATTGCGTCACTCCTCTGTCCATTAGGCCAATACGGGAAGCCTCCGTCATACTTCTGATACTGAGCCCAGTTCTTTATCTCCTTGGCGGCAACGCTCTTTGGTTTCTTGACCTTGCTGTCAAGACCAAAGACCTTGATATAGTCACCGAAAGCAACCAGAGGCAAGATTCTGGCCGAACGCTGCTCCATACAACCGTATGGGTAATCGAAGACGTAGCTCACAGCTTCCTTGAGGACTCCAAGGCGGGTCGGGTCAAGCTGCACGTAGAACTGCATATTCCCGTCCTCTGCACCAGCAGGAAGTATTATCTTCTCTTCCGCTGACGCTTTGCCCTTGCCGCCCTCGCTACGAACCTGGCCTACAGTTGTCACGGTCTCGTAAATATATGGCTTTTCTATCTCCAAAGGCAGCAGCACCCGCTCTTTTATGACGTCACTTTCCACCGCAAACTCAAGAGTTACCCAGCCTGCGGACAAAGCATCAATATTGAACATAAGGGAACTTGTTTTCCCTGCGGGAACGCTTATACTCTTGGTCGCATCTCCAGAGAGCTTGGCTGAGCCAGCCTGCCTGTCCAAATCGCCATCGTTTATCTTGGTAACAGTGTCCCCGTCGTGAATGGACATCGTTACTGAAACCTTATGGTCAATGCCATCTATGTTGGAGATAACACAACCTGCCTCGCCCTTGTCATGTACACGTAGCTTACGTGGTAGAGCCGTGCGCACGGACACAGGATTAGCAACGCTCATCTCGCTCTCGCTTAAGGCAAAGTTGTCACCGTTTATTCCAACAGCCGTAATACGGTAGGCTGTAAGTGAATCCGGCAACGTGAACTCACATACCGCATCTCCGTTAGCATCAGTCATCACCTGAGGAACAAAAAGTGCTGTCGGATCAAAATTCTTGCGCTCGTTCCCCTTGTCGCTGTCTCCACCCACAAGATTCTTTATCTCGTATGTAACAGGATCTATCAGCAGGGCACGAGAGTCACCACCCTTCACGCAGTCAGGAAAAAGCCACTTTCTATAGAACTCTTTTATTGGATTGGGAACATGATAGTTGATAAGGTCTATAACTCCCCTGTCAACAGCCATGACTGTCATCTCGGCATTGGCGAGCGGTTTACCGGCCTTGCTTGCGTGAATCGTGATTTTTGCCTTCTGTCCCGGCTCATAGTTTGCCTTGTCAGTTTTTATATCAACATCAAACTCTTTTGCAGTTGGATTGACTACAAGCTCCGCCACTCCAAACAGACCCTTTGGCTTATCCACGTCTGGGGTATCAAAGTCATTGACAGGTTTTCCATTGCGCTTGGTATAGCTGGAGAGGGTGACATACATGACAGGCACGTAATCTTCTTTTATCGGAACTTCCAGCACTGTAGTCGGGCTGTCTATTACACGTATCTCCTGTGAGACAAGCCCCTCCCTCTCTATCGTCATCAGATAGCGGCCGGAAGGTATTGTTGACTGCATGAGAATCTGGGCTGTATCCCCAACCTCGTAGCTGTCCTTGCCAGCTTTCATCTTTATCTGCTCGTCGTCATCGCGGTTGCCCCAGTACCAGTCAGAGCTTATCACGTAAAAGTCATACTCAGTTACAACGTCACGTCCCTGGGCATCTGTGGAAGAAACACGCAGGTAGTATTCTCCGCCTTTCTCCGGGGTCACAGTCAGGCTGGTCTCCTTATCTGTACCGGAAAGCGTCGTCTCGCTCTCGCTCTCGGTGACAATCTCACGCTCATAGCGGGTATTTATTGCCCCGCTCCATGACACCTGCTGAACTTGCTTCCACTCCTCGCGCAAAAGCTCAACCTTGAGTTTTTTCTTATCAGGCAGGTCACTGGCAAGAGGAGTCTCGCCGTCTGGCGTTATACAAATATATGAGAAGTCCAGCTTGTCTCCCTTCTTGGGGAATCCCGCGGATCCATTTCTCTTTAGACCCAAGTAGTAACGAGCCGGGTGAACAAGTATGCTTGCTGTGGAAGCAATCTGCTGGCCTCCTGCATCGTTTACTAATGTCTGCACACGATAGCTATAGGGGCTTCCTATTATTTTCTCGCCGCCGGACTTCTGGCTGACAGAGGCGCGTCCGTCATCGTCCAAAGCACCTGAATCTGAGTCCAAGCTTGTGTAGTAGTCGTAGCCCTGCACCGGGC
>JAFTEK010000347.1 GCA_017453705.1 Treponema sp. | reverse complement strand
TTTCCACTGGCAATGTCGTCAGAGTCCGCCGTATTCCTAAGCCTGCTTGAGAACACATCTGTCATTCCATTGGGCTACGGAGACGGAATATCAGAGGACTTCCTTAAGGAGCTTGGGATTCCATGCACAAGGGCATACAGGAACGGAACGGTCAGCGGAACAGCCGCTCAGCTTGCCCTCTCAATGACCAGCGGCAACGTCTACTTCTGCGGGCTCGACCTTGCACCTTCAAACGGGGCCACACACACACGCCCCAACCAGCTGGAGCTTGATGACTCCCTGGGTGACAACAGGCTCCGGACTGCCGACACAAGGCTCTGCCCAAGAAGCTTTCTATCACCGTCCCTACAGATTTACAGGAACTGGTTTGCCTCCAGCTCTTTTGGGGGAAGGCTGCATAGATTGAGCGACAATTACGAATTCCAGAACAAGCTTGGAGAAGTGGATGACGTTGACTGGTCTTTTTTCCTTGACAAAGAAAAAGACGACAAGGCGATAATGCCCATGAGCTTTTCCTCTGGCAAAAAAATCGACTACGAGGACAGGAGGGAAAGGCTCAAGGACATGATAGAAAAAAAGCTGGACAGCCCCGAATGGATAAGGGAGGCAGTTCCCGCAGACTACATAGTATACCAGAGAAGCATAGGAATGTCGGGAGAAGGCGATGCACTAAAAAAACTAAACGCCGACATAAAGTCCTTTCGTAAGGACATACTCAGGGCTTTCTCATAAGGAGACAGTATGTGCTACTCATCCGTCATTCAGTCAAAGAACGGGGAGGAAATCCCCATCTTTTGCAACGGCAAGCCGATGCATTCCAAGTACAACCCTTCCGCCGAAAAACTCCTGGCAGATTGCAGCAGCCCAGAAGGTTTTTTTTTGATTGGAGGAATAGGCGGCGGCTATCACATCCTGAATCTGACCAGACAGCTAAAGAACTACTTTATAATTGCATTTGAGTCCGATGAAAAGGCACTGGCCTTCTGCATGGGGCTCAAGTCCGTACAGGAGCTTTTAAAGAATCCCAGGATTAAGCTATGTAAGGCATCCGATGTCCAGAATCTCGTCAAACAAAGATACCTGGCAGCCCTTTACGGCAACTTCAGCTGCATCTTTCAGCGGGCATGGCAGAAAGAGAATGAGGAAACATGTGAAAAAGTGGAGAAAGAGCTAAAGGCCACGCTCAAGGCCATAAGCGCAGACTTCTCCGTGCAGGCACACTTTGGCAAAATCTGGATGCACAACATACTTGTGAACCTAAAACACAGCCAGCTCCGCCCCTTCCCGGAGCTTGGCAAGGAGCAACTGGACAAATGCGCGGCAGTAATTGCGGCAGGCCCCAGCCTTGACAAGTCAAAAAAGCAACTGCAGGAAAAGCGGGCGGGTTATTTCATAATAGCGACGGATACGACGGCAGGCCCCCTTTACAGAAGCGGGATAAGACCCGACGCAATCATAAGCGTGGATGCCCAGGTAATATCGGCGGAACACTTTTATCCTGTCCCAAGCCACACCGAAAAAAACAAAGCTCCCCTTGTATTCCTGGATTTATGCACCTGCCCTTCCACTAGCAGGATGCTTGAAAAGAGGGGAATACCCCCCTTTTTTTTCCAAAGCGGACACCCATTGTCCCAACTGGCCGCAAAGGATTTACCTATACCCCGGCTTGAGACAGGCTCCGGCACTGTCACCATAGCGGCGGCTGACCTGGCAAGGAATCTGGGCTTCAAGCGCATCAGGCTTTTCGGTGCGGATTTCTCATACAGGAACGGCAAGCCATACACAAAGGGAAGCTATCTGGATTCCCGCTTTGGTATATGGAGCAATGCCCTTTTTTCTGCGGAGCAGCAGTTCACAGCCCTTATGTACAGGACACCTTTAAAAGAAACTGGCAAGGGGATATTCACCAGCGAGATACTGGACAGCTATAGGGAAAGCCTTGAAGATTGGACAGAAAAGCACGGCTATAATAAAAAACTTGATGAACTGCACTGCCAAAATGCCGAAAAACAAAAGGGAAGCTTTTGTCTTTCCTTTGATTTCAAGAGCTTTATAAAAAAATGCTTGCAAGAAATGGAACAGAATGATGACATTGACAGCTTATCATCCTCTGAGACTTTTTATGCCCTCCTGCCCTACATGGCATGGCTCAGGCAACATCCAATATCGGATATGAATAACGAAGAACAGGAAAGTCTGAATCTCTTTAGGACGGCCTGTGATTTTGCAAAAAACTTCGGGGATTAAAGGAAGTTCCTTTCAGGGTGGGGATATATGAAAAATACAAAAAAATCTTTATTTGCCTCCTTCATACTGGCGGTATACATCATAACGCTTATCCTTTTCGGCATTTCTGTTGGACTTGACATCTCCAAGGGAACTGTCGCGGCAGTGAACCGCTTTCGCAGGCTGACCAGCGAAACAAAGGACAATCTGCAAAACTATCCCCCGCGAAGCGAGGAATTCTACAATGCATTCCTCCAGTCTCTCGGAAATGTCTCAGACATAGCCGGGGTGCTGATAAAAGACCAAGAGGGTTCTGTCATATCCTATCCGGGCTACCGTGGTGAGGAAAACACCAGCTTCTCAGGCAGCCTTATCGCCCCATACCAGAAAAGCACAAAGCTCAACGACAAGAACGGCCAGGAAATCACCCTGACCGCAGCTATATACAAGCTCAGGCCGTTGGATCTGTACAAGAAATTACGCCTAAGCTTTCTTGTAGTCCTTGCTACTACTCTCCTCTGCCTGCTCTATATGATTTACATAGGCCTGTATGGAAAAACACAGGACGAGGAAATTGAAGAGACTGATGAAGTTGAGGAAGACAACG
>JAFTEK010000346.1 GCA_017453705.1 Treponema sp. | reverse complement strand
CTATCGCTTCCCTTCATTAAACAAACAGACCTCTGAAAATCATTTATCGGCAGCTTCTTAAGAAAAACACACGGCATATTGTCCAAGTTACAATGATAGGATATACTGAAAACAATGACAGCAGCAGAGAAAAGGGATATCTTTACATTCGTAAAGCTCGCATCATCTGGAATTCTAGGCTATACGGACAGGACTTTAGACGAAAGCAAACTGATTTTCATGGACGACATAGGGACAGCCGCTCCAGACAAGCGGATTCCCGCATCCGGGCTTTCCATGCAAGGCATAATAGAAAAAATCTCCAGCTGCCAGAACTGCCGCCTGTGCTCAAGCAGGACTAACAGCGTCCCTGGGGAAGGCGTGGCCCATCCCGTCGTCCTGGTCGTGGGCGAGGGGCCCGGCGAGATGGAGGACAAAAGCGGCCGCCCCTTCGTCGGCCCCGCAGGGCAGCTTTTAGACAAGATGCTCGCCGCCATAAATCTGTCAAGGACATCAAACTGCTACATAGCAAACATTGTCAAGTGCCGCCCTCCTAAAAACCGCGATCCGCTGCCGGACGAGTCAGCGTCATGTATCTCATACCTGGAAGCGCAGATTCACCTGCTCAAGCCTAAAATAATACTGGCAATGGGAAACATAGCGGCAAAAAAGCTTCTGGACACTTCAAACGGCATAAGCCATCTAAGGGGGAACTTCTATGATTACAAGGGAATTCCCCTCACGGCGACATACCATCCGTCAGCCCTGCTCCACAACGTGGATTTAAAGAGGCCCGCATGGGACGACCTCAAGGCGCTCCGCTCCTGGCTGGAAGAGCATGAGCCGGGCTATGACGAGCCATTCAAAGGCACACAGAAGCAATAGGCCCTTTTCCAATGCCATTCTTCGTTGAAGTCGCCGTGAACCTTCCGCTCAACCAGACCTTCAGCTACAAGTGTGAGATAGAAGGGGAAAAGGAGGAGGGCTCTTTCGGCCGCCGCGTCCAAATCCCATTTGGCTCACGCAGGCTCGCCGGCCTTGTGGTTGCAGCAGGCCCCGCGCTTCCTGCCGGATGCGCCGTAAGCGAGAACAAGATAAGGAAAATAACGAGGTTCATAGACGCTGAGCCTGTCCTGACGCAGGAGCTGTATGGGCTTGCCCGCTGGGTAAGCCAGTATTACATCGCCCCTATCGGGGAAGTTATCTTTGCCATGATTCCATCAGGCAGGAGGGAAACATCCGCCGGAGGCGCCGCCTTCTCAGGTGACGGAGGAGCCTGGGACAAAAAAAAGCTTAGCGACGAGCAGAAAAAAGCCGTGGATGGCATTCTGGCAGGCGGCATCTACCACTACCTTTACGGAATGACGGGAAGCGGCAAAACCGAGGTCTTCCTCTCCGCCGCGGAGCGTGTGCTGGACAAGGGAAAGGGGGTAATATACCTGGTCCCGGAGATAGGCCTGACCCCCCAGGTGGCCAAGGCAGTGAAGAGCAGGTTCGGGGACACGGCGGCCATCCTTCACTCAGGCCTGAGCCCCAGCAGGAGGCTTGGGGAATGGAGGCGGTTACTGGACAGGCAGGCCAGGGTCGTGATAGGGGCCAGGAGCGCGGTTTTTGCCCCCGTGCCGGATCTTGGCCTTGTGATAATAGACGAGGAGCACGACGGCTCCTACAAGTCAGGCTCTTCACCCCGCTACCACGCAAGGCAGGTGGCAATGCAAAGATGCCGCAAACTGGACATTCCGCTTGTGATGGGTTCCGCGACCCCTTCCGTGGAAGCATACCTTATGATGGAACAGGGGGTAATATCCAGGCACATCCTGACAAGGAGACTGGCAGGAGGGCGGCTGCCCAAGCTTGAATGTGTGAACCTATGCCTGGAAAGCCCGGCGGACGGGGGCAGCATATCACCCAGGCTGGAGACGGCGATAAGGAACACGCTGAGCCGGGGCAGGCAGGCAATATTGTTCCTGAACAGAAGGGGCTTCACGAACTTCTTCCGCTGCAACGGATGCGGCTTTGAGCTAAAGTGCCGCAGCTGCTCCGTGACCCTGACCTACCACAAGTCCGACAACCGGCTCAAGTGCCACT
>JAFTEK010000345.1 GCA_017453705.1 Treponema sp. | reverse complement strand
GGTATATCGACATATGGCATACAAATGGTACGGAGCTACGTTTGGGCGCATGCGAAACCATCCCGAAGCGTCCATGGGCGCATTGCCTTTAGCAACTTAGTATGTGTCCGGCTGCCACCATCGTCGTTGGCAATAGAGGGTTAGGGGGGTGCGACCTGTACACCACAGGCGAAGTCTGTGAATTTGCTCCTCCATAAGTGAAAGCCACGTATCAGCATCGCCGTTTCTCTTGCGGCAGAGCTCCTGCTCAAAGACATCCACCAGGAGCGTATACAATTCTTTGGTGGGTAAGTAGGAAGCACCGGAGCGTGTGAAATGGGAGGTTTCAACAATGCCTTTTTTGAGGAGGGTGACGAGCCACTCCTCGGTGCGTGATCGGAAGATTTCCTGCATGTCGGCGGCTAATGTGGCGTAGCGGGCATGCTGGCAGTGCAGAAAACCCCGGTAGGGAGAGAGACCTTCTCCGTACAGAAGTGTCACTATCCGGTTAAAGATGAGGCATGAGGCCATGTCGAGCAGGCAATTCCATCGGTCAGGGCGCAGCCTCGGCCTGCGATGGTAACTATGAAATCCTGAGGGCAAAAGATTCTCGGAAACCGCATGATAGCACAGACGGGCGAAGCTCCCCTCAAGGCCGAGCACCGTATTTTGATCAGCCGCTGCAGACAGTTGCGACAAAGTTTTTGTGCAGGCGCAAGCGAGCTCCTTGGCTTTGTCAGCATGGAGCTTCATTTTCAGCCAAAAGATATAATTTTGCACTTTTGCCATGATTACGCGTGCTCCGGCACGGCATCGGCCAGATTCCCCGAGCTTGTCCCAATGACGCAGTTGAGCATCCCATCGTTCTCGAAGTGCCGCGCTCTCTACAGAAATCATGCATCGGTATCGGCCGTAGCGTGTGCAGAAGATGACCGGAATGCCCATTTCAGCGCATGCACGTGTTAGAGGGACGCTCACGCTGCCAACCCCCTGAAGGATGAGCATGCTCACATGCCCAAGGGGAACATGCCCACAATTCTTTCCCTGATAGCGGGCGCGAACTTCGCCGCTGTCTAGGGTTACCGCAGCGCCTGGTGTGAGGATATAGCAGGGGCGGCGCAAAGGTCGTAAGCATTCCTCATTGGTGGCCTCTGCATTGACCGCAGGTTGTGTCAATTGCTCCGGCTTATGCGATACATCATCATCTGTCGTGACGGATTTTGCCGGGGTGGCAACGTGTTTCAGGATAGTGCGCAAAGGCTTTCTCATCCACAGTGCATAGCGTTCGACCAGTGTCATCATGCAGATGTCAGAACGGGGAATCGCAGAAAGCAGCGAGGGCAGAAAGGAATCTTTATCGGGGAATAACGGCAGGGCGTCATGCCATTCGTCGGCAAGTTCAGGATTGATGTGTCTGAGGGCCTTATGCAGCAGATGGAATATGCCCATTCCGAGCAGGGCATCCGTTTTCATCCCCGCCGGCTGCCAATCGCCATCACAAAGCGTTTCAAGGCGTTCCCGGCAAAGATGATCGTAAAAGCCTTCCGGCAGATCGGTGCAGAGGCCGGGAACCCTCTGGGCGAGGAGATACCATGAGGGGAACCATGTCTCCTCATCATAGAGCTTTCGGTCGAGAAACGCTTCCGCAGGTCTCACGGCGAAAGCGCCCTGTCCCGCGCTCAGACGAGCTCCCATATTGAGGTGCGAGCAGATGGCGAGAAGGGGGAGCGCAGGCTCCAGATTTCCCTCAAGCCAGAGCGGCCCGCTGAAACCATTGAGAAAACGCGTGCCCCCTGTCGACCGAGAAATGTGCGGAAATGAAGCATAATCCCAGAACCACGGCACAACCTTCATTCCTTTCCAATAGGTGGCCTGGCTTTTCCTCAGTACTTCGGGCAAATTGCCGAAAAGGCGTTCCGCCCGGCGTAACAGCAACTCCCCCAGCCAATCTGCCGTCAGTGTGCCTTTCCATGGGGAATTCTTAGCTTCGAAGGGACGGGGGCTCAATATGTCAAGCTGCAAATACTCAATTTGGGGCGGGAGCATATCGCGCAGGACCTCGGTCGCGTCACCTACTGTCCAGCGGACGATGGGGTCATTATGAACAAGCTCAAAGTGGGTGCGCGAACCGGTAAGCCAGCTGCGGAAGTCGCGCATGGCGTTTTCCACTATGAGGGCATCGCTGCACAAAGGAAAGCAAAGCGTCAAACCGTAACGCTTGCCCTGGCACAGTGTGGTCGGCAGGTGATGGTCGGGCCGGAAGAGGTAGGCGGGCCAACGTTCATTTCCGACATGAGATGCGTATTTGAAGAGGGCATCAAAAACGAGCAGTGGGTGTTCTTTCGCTGCTTGCGCGTAAGTGTTGCGCAAGACAACATGGCATTCAAGCCAGAAAGCCTCCTGCAGCCGTTCAAGGAGCGTCTGGATTTTTTGTTCCGATGCAATACCGTCCATGACCGTCTTAACGATAGTTGAAGGGGAAGAGTTGCGTCATGCGTTGGCGGACGACGCCGAGGGCCTCCTCAGGACCTGCCGCGTCGAGCACTTCAGCGAAATGGTTCGGGGAAAGCGTGTCCGCATCAACCATGGCCCTCATGCAACGTAATACGGCATCGACCTTTCTCCTCGTATCCGCATCGGCAGCGAGTTGGGAAAGGGGCAGAAGTGCCATGGGAATAAGGGAGGTGGCTTTACATCCCGAAGAAACGGCAGTGGAAGCATCGGAATGCATCAATTCGGTGTTGTAATCCCATGGACAACAGATGGTGTAAGCCATGCGCAGGCAACGTTCCCTGTTGTTACCCATTTCCGGCATGCGGCCCATGTTCCAAAAGAAAAGCTGCCACGGGTGGCCGAAAGTTCTGCCGCCCGCAGTTTTTCCATTTCGATGGGGAAGGGGCAGCCGACGGTACTCTTGAAAGTCATCAAGTATCAGATTGGCCAAGGAGATGAGCTTTTTTTCGGTTTTGCCAGCTTCGAATGCTGCCCGTGCTTCAAGGGAAAGGGTGTACGAGTCTTCTCCGGGTTTGCCTTCAAGCGTATCTCTCTCGCGTATGACGCGGGCGGCCGCAGCATTCTCGCCGTTATCCCACAGGACCTAGGCCTTGTAGCAAAGAATGCGTTTTTTATGATCCGCCGCCTCCTCACCACAGCCTTCGGCGAATATCCTCAGGGCGCGATCAGCGTAATCCAGAGCCTGCCTGTTATCGCCGCAGAAAGCAAAATGTTGGCAGAGAAAACCGTAGGTTTCACCAAGGGCGATGCGGTCCGTCTTTCCCAGCAATTTGCGGACGACTAAGGGAGCAAATTCGTGGGTGTATTCGGCGAGTGACGCTATGTCTTTGTCATTGGGATCGAAGACGTAGCGATTGTGTAGATGGCTGCCCAGGCAACGCACCTTGTTATGCATATTTTCGGCAGAGCCGTTCAGTTCTTCGGCGGCGGGAAGGTGCTGTTTTGTTGATGCCGCCCAGGCTTCAGCATCGGAGGATCCACGCTGGCTCGCATTCGTCTGGAAGATGGAGCATAATTTGTAGGCTGCCGCCGAAACTGGTTGCAGCAGCGCCCACTGCGGTGTCAGAATTTCTGAAGCTGCGACCACCAGTATTCTCCTTTGGTCGATGAATTCTGAAAGCTGTTTGAGCTGGGTGTTATCCAAAGCAGTTGACGGATCAATCGGTCTCAGCCGGATGGCCTGCCTCCATAGGAATTCCGCTTCTTCGTCTGTGAGATTATGCCCAAGGACATCCCAAAAATGGCCATGGTCTTTATGTATGCGGAGTATGTCCTGCCAAAAGGAGGGATTGCGTATACGGCAGGAAGTTATGGCTGCTGCATCTTCTGGAGTGTAGACGGGATAGAACTGTCCTTCATCGAGGTCAACCTCATTTTCTTTGGATGCAGGAAAGAGAAAGGCTGAGAAGGCAAATGGATAATTCTCATGGAGAAGTTGGGATTTCTCCCTTATGCCGCCGACCGGCAGCAGATTGCCGTCGTCATCAATGTCCCCTGT
Source organism: Treponema sp. (assembly GCA_017453705.1). Taxonomy (GTDB): domain Bacteria; phylum Spirochaetota; class Spirochaetia; order Treponematales; family Treponemataceae; genus Treponema_D. Next base: position 783 of record JAFTEK010000345.1, on the reverse strand, counting down.
TGCCAGAAGGTCAGAAGGATCTCCGACGTTCATGCTTTTCTGTGTGCAGTCCCGGCCAAGCCATAAGGCGGCCAGATAAACAGGCAACGCTAGCGAAGGCCCGGATAAGGCTTGATAATCGACATTGCGCAACCAGCAGGCGTAGTGGCAATCCGTTTTTCTTCGGGCATGTTGCAAGGCGCGTGTTATGGCTGCGGCGATATCCGGAGAAAGCCTTGCGTCCAGGGCATCATTCTCCGCTGCTTCTGGCAGAAGTCCCAGCTCAAGATAACCGACCCCCGGTTTGCCCGTTTCCGTGCAGAGCGGAAACAGCACTTCTTGCCACCGCATGTTCATGGCATCCCTAAGCGAGAGTCCGCAAGGCAGGGGAAATGACGAAATCGTCCGGCGTACTGCGTCAGGCGCTTGACCTTCGTGTAGCATTTTCGCCACAGCAAAGGGGTACATGCTCACCTTGAGGGGATGGTCATCCTCGGGCCAGGCGACGGTCGTAACCTGTGCTTCCAGATGATTCCTGGCTTTGGCTTCCCAGCGACCTTCTGCAACGAACCATTCGACGAGCGACATCACGCGCCCTTATCCGTGGAGACGAAAAGGACGGTACCGGGGTTCTCGTCTTTCCAGTTTTCTTTGTCGAAGGAAAGGTCAACTGTGAAAATCCTTCCGCCTACGCTGAGTTCCGCGGTGTTCAGGCTTCCCTCGGCACCGGTTGCGGTTACCGAATAGGCATCGTCAATCCGGCCATTAATGATATCCTCCGGCAACGATCCGCTGACGCACACG
>JAFTEK010000344.1 GCA_017453705.1 Treponema sp. | reverse complement strand
GTCCGCGCTGACGAGGTTAGCGAAGATGACTTTCAGGAAGGAAACCTTCGCCCCAAAAGGCTCTCTGAATTCCAAGGGCAGCAGGCTATAAAAGAAAACCTTTCGGTTTTCGTCAACGCCGCCCGCGACAGGCAGGAAGCCCTAGACCACCTTTTTTTGATAGGGCCGCCCGGCCTGGGTAAAACAACCCTTGCCCAGATTACAGCGGCGGAACTGGGTGTTGACTTCAAGGTGACTAGTGCCCCGGCTCTTGACAAGCCAAAGGATCTTGCGGGAATCCTCTCCACGATAACAGAGCGGACTGTTTTCTTCATAGACGAGATACACAGGCTCAAGCCCGCGATAGAGGAGATGCTTTACATAGCGATGGAAGACTTTGAGCTGGACTGGGTGATAGGCCAGGGAGCTGCCGCGCGCACAGTCAGGATTCCTATTCCACGCTTCACGCTGGTTGGCGCGACAACAAAGGCCGGGATGGTATCATCACCTCTGATAAGCCGCTTCGGGATAGTCCAAAGGTTTAATTTTTATACGAATGAGGAGCTTGCCTCAATAATAAGGCGGTCAGCTTCAATACTGAACGTAAAAGCAGATGAAGATGCCGCTATGCTGATGGCCAGCTGCTCACGGGGAACCCCCCGCATTGCCAACCGGATACTCAGGCGCATGAGGGACTTTGCGCAGGTGGCGGGCAGTCCTGTCATCACTGTCGCCATTGTCAGGGAGGGGCTTGAGAGGCTGGGCGTAGACTCCCTGGGGCTTGAGCGTTACGACAGGGAAATATTGTCATCCATTATAAACAATTTTTCTGGCGGCCCGGTCGGGGCAGAAACCCTCGCAATATCCATTGGCGAGAGCCAGGACACCCTAGAAGACTATTACGAGCCTTACTTGATACAATGCGGACTGCTCCAACGCACACCGAGGGGAAGAATTGTCACTGAGCGTGCCTACAAGCACCTGGGAATAGAGAAAAAGAGAGACGGAAATGAAGACCAGCGACTTTTATTTTGACCTACCGCAGGAACTCATCGCACAAAAGCCATGCGGAGAGAGGGGGAACGACCGCCTTATGCTCCTGGGACGGGTGAGCGGGAATACTGAGAATCATATCATGGCAGACTTACCAGATTTAATTGATGACGGCACAGTGATGGTGTTCAACAACAGCCGTGTGAGACGAAGCCGCTGCTACGGAATCAGGTTGCTAGACAATGGACAAGACGGAAGGGAGCAGGAGTTCATGTTCCTTAACCAAACAGGTCCTGACGGGGATGCCTGGAACACGATGGTGAAGGGAGCCAAGAAGGTCAAACCCGGCTCATCATACCGATTTCCCGACGGCTCGGTTGGGGTCATACAGGACGAAGGAGAGGGAACTGAATTTCGCACGATACGATTTCCATTCCGCCTGACCGAAGACTGGTTTGAGCATAACGGGCATATACCCCTGCCGCCATATATCAGGCGCGAGGACAGCGAACTGGACAGCGAAAGGTACCAGACGGTATACGCCAGAGAAACCGGGAGCGCGGCATGTCCGACAGCAGGCCTGCACTTTACCGAGGATATGCTCGAAAAACTCAGGGCAAAGGGAATTGAGCTTGAGTGGCTGACCCTGCACGTAGGTCTAGGAACATTTCTTCCCGTCCGTTCCGACAACATAGAAGACCACAAGATGCACGAAGAGGTGTACACCGTGCCTTATGATGTCGCCGACCGCATAAACAAGGCTAAATCAGAAGGGCGCAAGATACTGGCTGTTGGTACAACAAGCGTCAGGACGCTGGAGAGCGCGAGCGATGAGAGCGGAACAGTGCAAGGAGGGACAGGCAGAACCAGCATATTCATGTATCCTGGCTACCGATTCAAGGTGGTTGACCAGATGTTCACTAACTTCCATACACCGGAGTCCACACTTATTATGCTTGTAAGCGCGTTCGCCGGGCGGGAGCACATCCTGTCCGCATATAACACGGCTGTACGGGAGAAATACCGGTTCTTCTCTTATGGCGATGCAATGCTGATAAAGTAGACTGAGCCTGTTCCAAAAATCGGTCACTTTTGAAGCTGACTTGCAAGAATATCATTGTGTGCTTGTACACGGTGCTACGCGCCCCTTGCGATTCTTGAGGAACATTCCGTACCCCGATTACATTTCCGGGAGAGGACTTGCCTAGCTCAAAAGCTTGAGGTTGTACTCAAGCAGGTTCAAGAACTGATCCTTTAGTATGGGATATGCCATGCTCTTATGGAATGCCTCCCTGCTAAGGCTTTCTGCCGAAACCAGGAAATCACCTATAGCCCTGTCTGACAATGGTAACTTTGAGCCGATGAGCTTATTCTCCAGTTCCCTGGAACGGAAGACCATCTCACCCGTGAAAGCTGTCTTGAGATTAACTATCAGGTCATTCTCCGTATCGACCAAAAACACAAAACTTGCGTTCAAGGGAGAAGGCCCCCTCTCAGGTCCCAGCCTTTTAAAAACGGAAACCTCCCAGTCGCTTACGGGAACCCTTATTTTAGTCAACACGAAAGACTTGGGAATCTGTGTAAACTTAATAAATGGAATATACTTTGTTGAGCTGGGGTTCTTTATCTCAAGCCTGGCATCAAGAGCCAGCAGGGGGGCAAAAAGAGTGCCTTTCTGTCCTTCCCGGCAGATGTTACCTCCAAGGGTGGCGATATTCCTTATAGGGCCTGTCGCTGTTGATTCCACAGCATCATAAAGCACGGACGGCATGTTGGACTTTCCCATCATGGCTATCTGAGACAGTGTTACCGCAGGACCAAAATCTATGTACCTCTCTTTTTTGTCAATATTCTGAAGCTCCGGTATATTCCTTGTGGAAACAGCCTTGCAGCGCAGATTCCTCATGTGAGTGCAGCTGCCAACGATACAAAGATCACTGACAGTCTTTATATGATAAAACACATCCGCGAGATTCTTTGCCAGCAGGAATGTCTTGTTACTTTCTTCCATTCTTTTTCCCCTCCCGCTTATGCTTGGTCGCAATCGCATAAAGGATTCCGTTTATATAGCTATTGCGGTCGGTACAGCAGAAGTCCAAATCCTTTATCGTATCGATGATTTTAGGAATGCTGGGTCTGCTCGATGGTATGATAAGCTGGTAAGCCGTCAATATTTTTCCTGCATCGCAGTAACCGCACAAGTTCACCCCGGCCTGCCTGAATCCTGTCATTATGTCCGTGTATTCTGGATAGCTCTTAAAATATTCCAAGGTGACTATATGTGAATCCCTGACAGCGGCGACAGGGATTATGCAGGAAGGAGCAGGATTATCATCAATAAGAACCATGCAGTTGCCGCAGTGCCCTTCCATACAGCCGCATTTGACTTTAAAAAGCCTCTTTTCCCG
>JAFTEK010000343.1 GCA_017453705.1 Treponema sp. | reverse complement strand
TCTGGTGAAGGCCACGGAGGACGAAGTGCAGACCCGCGAGGCCGCGCTGGTTTCCAAGGCTCTCCGCAACGAGGGATTGAGGCTCATCCCTTCTGAGATCATTGAGGAATGCCTCCTGACTGCCAGAAAGACCATGCAGTCCAGGGACAGGAAGGACCCTGACGAGGCTCGGAAAAAGTTGACCGAAGCCTTTTTCGCCTATGGCGTCCAGCCCACGGAACTTGAAAAGTACCTGGGGCATCCTTTGGTTCAGTGCCAGCCTGATGAACTACATGAGCTTCGGTCCATTTACCGTGCCATCAAGGACGGTGAGGCCAAATGGACCAGCTTTATGGAGAGGAAAGAGGCTGAGAGGGTTGAAAAGGAACAACCCAAGACCTCAGACATGATGACACAGCTCATGAATTCCTCCGGGGAAAACAGAAAAACACCGGCCCAGGTTCCAGCACCCGAAGTAACACAGACCGTGGAGCAGCCTACACAGAAGTCCATCGAGGCAGAGGTAGAGCCACAGCAACCCAAAAACGAGCCTTTGCCCCTCGCACCTTCTCAGGCCGGGACGCTCCCCTTCGATGCCGCTCCTGCCACAGCGAAGCCTGTTCCCCAGACTTCTCAGCGCAGTGGTCTGACCTCTTATGAAGTCTTACGCGAGGAAGCTCAGGCCCTTATGGGGCCGAGCGGTCTGAACCTCAACGCGGAAGGCAAGGGTAAATACCTTGCCAAGATCACAGGGAAGAGTACCGTCAAGGAGCTGACGATGAATGACCTGCGGGCTGTTATCAACGACGCCCAGGCTCGGCTGGAGAAGATGGGAGCGCAGCAGAATGACGCTTGAGGAGGCAAAAAAGGCCAAATCCAAAGCCATGAATAGGCTGAACAAAGCCTATTGGAAATTCCTGCGTGCCTCCAGCGAATACGAGCTTGCCTGCATCGAACTGATGTATCTGGAAAAGACAGAGCGGGGGTCATCCCCCGCTCCACTTTAGGAGGAGTCTCCATGAGCCGCTACGCCTACATCCACACACAAATCTGGAAAGACCGCAAGTTCCGGCAGTTGAGCGAAAGCTCCAAGCTGCTGTATATCGCCATGCTCACCGCACCAAACTCCAATATGCTTGGTTTCTACGAGTGGCCCGTAGCTTACGCTCTGCATGATCTGGGAGGCTGGCAAGAGGACAAGTTCTCCTCGTGTCTCCAAGAGATTGAAGCTCAGGGCATGGCATGTTACGATACGGAGTACGAGGTGTTGTTCATCCGCAACTTCCTGAAGCATAATCCGCTCTCAAGCATAAAGCAGGTCGTGGGAGGAGCAAAGTACTTCAGCACCCTTCCACCCTCTCCTCTTTTCCTTGACTTCGCCATATCCTGGAGGGAATTTGTGGAGGCCCCGTTCCGCAAGAACATGGAAGGGCGCGACGATGACTACAGCCGAAAGTCCCTGCGTGATGTCGATAAGATCGCCCACAATCTTGAAGAGCTGTTAAAGAAAATAGGGCCTCAATACACTTCCAATAGCCTATCAGTCGGACGCGATGCTGTGATGGAGGAGCCAGAAAAAGGGTATCAAGTCCTCCCAGATCCCCTTTCTATTCGAGAGAAGACAACGGAGACAGGGTATCCGAACCCTCTCGATACCCTGCCTACTGAATGGAAAGCAACTCCAGGCTCACCGGAAGATGACTATCATTACCCTACCGATACCCTTCCTAATGGGTTCCCAAACCATACTGATAATCCTGTACCTGTACCTGGGCAAGTACATGGGCAAGGGCAAGTACATGTACAAGTACATGGGACTGTACAAAAGAAGAAAGACGAAGAGGAGGCGGAGGCTGAGAAGCCCGCGACGTTAGGCAGGGTTATCAAGCTCTGGAACGACACGTTAAGCCCTCTTGGGTTTTCACAGGTTATGAAGGTGACCCCCGGAAGGGAAAAAGCCTTCAAAGCCAGGGTCAACACATCATCAGAACGCAAAGCATTGGACTGGTGGCAGGACAGCATCAACCGTCTTGCCTTGTCAAACTTCATGCGAGATAGCGCTAAAAATAAGGCAAACTGGTTGACTTTTGACTGGTTCCTTTCCGAAAATAATCTTGTTAAGGTAATTGAAGGGAAATATGACAACGACAAGACCCAGCCCGGCAACAGTCCCCGGCAGATACGTGGAGACGAGATTCCCACGAGCTATGATGAAGCCGTAGCGAAATATTTGGGCGGAGACAGAAGGGATGAGGGTTTCATTGATGTAGAGGCGAATGAGGTGGGAGATCGTGCTCAAACAGGACTACCCGGCATTCTCTGAATTGATGCAAAGGGCGGATGCTGTGACGGTCATGCCGAATGGCAAGGTGCTCGGCCAGGTTATCACTGCCCTTTTCATTGGCCTCAAGGATTACACACTGGAGGACGTGGTCAGGGCCGTCGATGCACATTGCCGCTCTGAGCGTTTCTTCCCCATGCTTGCAGACATCGTGAAGCAGATTGAAGGCGATCCAAGAGATCGAGCTGCCCTTGCATGGGCTCTCGTCCTAAAGGCTGAAAGGAAATATGGCACGGGCCGCAGCATCCGCTTCTCAGACCCCGCAACCCACTTCGCCATCGAAAAGATGGGCGGCTGGTGGCATCTCTACCGCGTCCTGAACGACGCAAATGAATCCTTCAAAGCAAAAGATTTTACACAGCTTTACTGTCTGGGCGAGAAATACGCCTCCTGGGACGGCAGGAACGGGACTACGGCAGTCATCCCTTACTTCCCGTCAGAATATGAGGTCAACAACCGCTGGCGGGGCTTTGAGCTGGAAAGAGAAGTCTTCGACGTGGAGACGGGTGAGCGGGTAAGCGACAGCCTCCTCCCAGCCCTTGGCGCTCCGTGGACACAGGACTCAAAGCTCATCCGAACCCTTGTCGAAACAATGAATATACGGACAGCGACAGCGTAGAGGGAGGAGAACCAATAAGGCTTTAACGCCGCATAATAACAGGAATTGACCGAGGCCGTCCCTTTTGAGGACGGCTTTTTTCATGCGATCTGGAGGCCGCCACGTCTCCAGAAGTTTTGCTTGACAATAGGTGCCGCATTAGTTATGATGTATATACATCATAAAGGAGGTGCGTTATGGGCAAGAGAATTGACAACACACCCTGTCACTGCCTAAAAATACGGCGGAGCGCAGAAAATGTTATTCGATTCTATGATTCTGTCCTTGCGCCATCTGGTGTAACAGTTCGTCAATACTCTTTGCTCTATCAGATTTCAGAGCATGATAAGTGTAATGTACGCAATCTGGCTGAACTGACGGAATTAGATCGCTCGACATTGGCAAGAAGCCTAAAACCGCTCATGAATGCCGGACTTGTGAACGATGTTAAAGAACCTGGCACAAGAGACAGCAAGCTGTCGTTATCCGAAAAAGGTTTTATGGTCTGCAAGGAAGCTGAAGACCTCTGGAATGAAGCCCAACGGATGTATGAGGAAAAAGTGGGCAGACAGCAGGTCGCAATTTTGGAAAACGCGCTTGAGGCATTACAGGCGTTATAAATTTTTCGCCTTTAAGATGTATATGCAACATAAGAAAGGATGATCGTGATGG
>JAFTEK010000342.1 GCA_017453705.1 Treponema sp. | reverse complement strand
GTTAAGAAGTCTGTCCTTGGGGCTTGTTCACAGGCACTTACTTATAATGGAACAATGTACGGCTACCCCGTCAGCGCGGAGACTTATGCCCTCTTTTACAACAAGGCTCTGATAAAGGAGGATGATGTTCCCAAGACATGGACTGACCTTGCCAGCTGGGTCAAGGACTTTAATTCCAAGAATCCCGGAAAGTACGGCTTTGTGATGGATGTCGGCAACGGATATTACACGATTATCTTTACGACCGAAAAGGGCAACCGTCTGTTTGGGCAGAGCGGGGCAGATACTTCCACTTCATATCTCAACAGCCCTGCCGCAGTTGACGGAATGAAGTTCTTCCAGTCATTGCGTTCCATTCTCAACGTAGAGGCTGACGATCTTACGACCGCGACTTGTGATGCCGCATTCCAGTCCGGTGATGCCGCCATGCACATCACGGGACTGTGGAACGTCCGTCCCTTTGAGGATGCGGGACTTGACTTTGGTGTTGCGGCTCTGCCCTCACTGCCCGGCGAGAGCACGCCTGCTGCTTCTTTCAGCGGAACCCGCTCCATGCAGGTCAGTGCATATTCAGACCATCCTGACGAGGCCGCTGACTTTGCAAAGTTCCTGCTGACCCCGGAGATGCAGCAGCTTAGGTTTAACCTTACCGGCGCAATGCCGTCAATCGACACGACTGTCTCCAGCAAGTATATGAGTGGCTTCCTTAAGCAGCTTGACTATGCTTTCCCGATGCCGTCAATTCCTGAGATGGGCGCGTTCTGGGATACTATGGGCAACACTTCCAAGAAGATTTGGAACGGAGGCGATGTCAAGGCGGAGCTTGATGCCTGCGATGCTTCGATTATAAAGAAATAGAAAGGTTTAGGGAACCTCGAAAAACTTCAGTTTTGCCTTGGCAATGCCGTGGCTACGCTGGCGGTTCCGAGGTAACTCTGAAAATACATAACGTCCGGCGGAATTCTGTTGGGCGGCATTTCTGCCGGGCGTTCTTTTGTGGGGAAGCTCGAAAAATTGTGCTTTGTGCTTTTTTCTGAGATGCCCTTGTGTCATAGCTGGGGAAACACTGTTTCCATTGGCTGCCCCTCTTGAAAAGGAAAAAAATATGCTTAACACTGACGGAAGCTCTGAGGCCAAGGTAACGCGGACGGCAGCCTGTTTTATGGGTCTCTCTCATATCCTGTATCTAAAGGAGCGGGCCAAGGGTGCGGCTTATGCCGCTCTGGAAGTCCTGTTCCTGGTGCTTATACCGTTTACGGTAAAAAAGCTATATGATTTAGTGACGCTGGGCTTCCCTCAGCCTAATCTGCCGGTCAAACAGCGAAGCAACTCCATCTTTATGCTGATAGACGGCATACTGACGCTGGCTCTCATAGCCATCTTTGTCGCTGTGTACGTGATTTCGGTTAGGAGCGCAAAGAAGTCCTACAGGGAATATTGCAGGATAAAGCGTTTTCCCAAGAAAAGCCTGTCTGAGACAGCCAATAACGCTTTTCCCTTGCTTGGGCTGGCCCCGTGCGTTGTGATGCTCCTGGTCTTTGTCGTTGTCCCGCTTGTTTTTTCCGTGGCGGTCGCTTTTACCAACTATTCTGCCCCAGACCATATCACGCCCAATAATACCGTTGACTGGGTTGGCGTGCAAAACTTCAAGGAATTGATGGGCGGCGGCAGCAGCTGGTCCAAGGGCTTTGCCCGCATAGCTGTCTGGACTCTTGTTTGGGGCGTTCTGTCCACGGCTACCTGTTACTTTGGCGGGCTTTTGGTCGCTGTCACCCTCAAGCAAAGTAAAATCCACTTTAAGAGCGTGTTCCAGTTTATCTTTATCCTGCCTTATGCTGTTCCCTCGGTCATCACGATGCTGGTATGGAAGAACATGCTCAACGGCAAGTTTGGAATCGTAAACCGAACCCTCCAGTCTCTTGGCTGGATGGAAGGAACTATTCCCTGGTTGTCCAACCCCTTGCTCGCACAGGTGATGTGTATCGTGCTCAACCTTTGGGCTGGCTTTGGCTACTTTATGATGCTTACGACAGGAACGATGACCGCCATACCAGATGACCTGTACGAGGCTGCCCGCATAGACGGGGCCAACAACGCGCAGATTCTGCGCAAGATAACCCTGCCGCTCGTCCTTTATCAGACGATGCCGCTCATAATAATGAGCTTTACTCACAACATAAATAACTTTGGCGCGATATTCTTCTTGACTGGCGGAAACCCTGTTGTCGCGGACAGCACGATAACGAGCGCGGGTGGAACGGATCTTCTTGTCACATGGATTTACAAGCTTACGATTACACTGATGAAATACAACTATGCATCGGTCATGGCTGTCTTGATTTTCCTTGTGCTCGCTCCGTTTGCGGTGTACCAGTTTATGCAGACCAAGGCTTATAAGGAGGGCGAGGTATGACAAAAAAGACTTTCGCGTTGGAAAGCCTGTCCAAGGCCATAACTTACATTATATTTCTTTTGATTTCTTTCCTAGTATTTTACCCGCTTGTATACACGGTCAGCGGTGCTTTTAGTCCGGGCAACGGAATTGCCGCGATGAACATAGTACCGTTCAAGGACGGCTTTACTACCAAGCACTTTGTATACTTGTTCACACAGACGCAGTATTGGCTCTGGTTTACAAACACCCTTGTCATTGCCCTGTGGACTACGCTCTTGACGGTCATTATCTCTTCGATAAGCGCATACATATTCTCGCGGTTTAAATTCGTGTTCAAGAAGTCCCTGATGATGAGCCTTCTTATCCTTCAGGTATTCCCCTCTTTTGTTGGGATGATAGCCATTTATGTCATCATCCTCAGGCTTAACCTCTTTAACCACCTGTGGGGGCTCATACTCGTCTACGTGGCAGGGAATATCCCCTACAACACCTGGATGGTCAAGAGCTACATGGACACGGTGAGCAGGAACTTGGACGAGGCTGCCCGCATAGACGGAGCCGGTCACTTCAGGATCTACGCGACGATAATCCTGCCGGTATGCCGCCCGATAATCACCTTCCTTGCGATATCGAGCTTTACCGGCCCGTGGATGGACTTCATATTTCCCAAGATGATTCTCAGAACGCCGGAAAAGCAGACCCTTGCCCTGGGGCTGTTCTCCTTTGTCTCTGACAAGAAGAACGAGTTCACCAACTTTGCGGCCGGCTCTCTGATTATTGCGATTCCCTTTGTCATCTTCTTCCTGCTGACGCAGAAGGCAATGATAAAGAGCCTGGGCGGAGGCGCGGTAAAGGAGTAGGGCTGTCAATCTGGACGGGGGCTGTGAATGATGGGCGGGCATACGTCTGCCTGTGCCGTAAAGGAGTAGGCCTGCCGTTTGTGAGGCCGCTGCCCTTGCAAGGCTCTCTGTGCTGCGTTAGAATGCCTGAATCATGGACGTAAACATAATAGAGATGCCCCTGGACTTCGGGGGCAGGAGGCACGGCTCGGACATGGGGCCGTCAGCAATCCGCCTTGCCGGTATAAAGGACAGGATTCAGTCTTTGGGGCATACTGTGGTTCCCCACGGAGAGCCTATAAACATCCCCCCGCAGGAGTACGCTGACATAGGCGACAACCCCAAGGCAAAATACCTGCCCCCGATTGTAAAAGCCTGTGAGTCTTTGGCCGCCCAGGTGGAAGCTTCCGCGGAGAGGGGTGAGTTTCCGCTTATTCTGGGTGGAGACCATTCCATTGTGCTTGGAAGCCTTGCGGGTATGGGGTCATGGTGCGCTGACAAGGGGCTTAGGCTGGGGGTACTTTACGTGGATGCCCACGGTGACTTCAATACTGCCGACTCTTCCCCCACGGGCAATATCCACGGAGAGTGCCTTGCTGCGAGCGCGGGCTATGGGCTGGCGGAGCTGGTGAATTTGTATCGCGAGGGGCGCAAGGTTGACCCTGCAAATATCTGTTTTGTCGGGACCCGTGACCTAGATCCCGGTGAGAAGGTCCTGATGCACCAGGCCGGGGTGACATGTTTTACTGTAAGCGATATAGACCGTTATGGCTTTTCCGAAATCCTAAAAAAAGTCCGCCTCTTCTTTAAGACGAGATGCGATGTTGTCCACATAAGCTTTGACATGGATGCCTTTGACCCATCGATTGCGCCTGGTACCGGTGTTCCTGTTCCCGGCGGCCTTAGCTATAGGGAGGGGCTGTTGCTTATGGAGGAGATGGAAACCCTTTCTATGGTGAATTCAATGGAGATAGTGGAAGTCAACCCGATTTTGGACGACAGGAACTGCACCGCGCAGATGGCTGTCTCACTCGCCGCCCGGCTCCTGGGGGAAAAGCTCTACTGAGCCAGTTGCAAAAGTCGGTTGCTTTTGAAATTGCCTCTACTGATTGCTGCCCGGCTGCTCGCTGTCCAGAGCGGCCATCAGGGCAGGGAAGGCGAATGTAATCCTGTTGCGTCCCTTGTTCTTGGACACATACAGGGCTTTGTCCGCCACATCCACAAGCTCTTCGGGAGAGAGCGTCGAGTTAATCTCTGTGGAGAATTCAGCGACACCACCTGAAATCGTGACGCTTATCTTTTGTCCTTGATATTCAAAGTGATAGTTTTCGACCGTCTTTCTTATGCGTTCTGCCACCCTATAGGCGTTGCGCCCGCTCTCGCCGGAAAGCAAGAGGGTGAATTCTTCGCCGCCGTATCGGGCGGCCAGATCCTTGCCGCGTATGCTTTTCTTTATTATTGATGCGACCGAGGCGAGGATGTAGTCTCCGCAATTGTGTCCGTATGTGTCGTTTACCTTCTTGAAGAAATCAATGTCAAACATTATGACCGAAAGAATTCCCTTGGAGTTGAGCGAGGCTTCCATGCGGTCTGACAGGATGTTGTAGAAGTAATACTTGTACTTGAGGTGGGTCATCATGTCCGTTGAGGAAATCTCAACGAGCGAGGCATTGTTTACGGCTATTGCGGCTAAGCTTGCAAGCGTGGCAATCTGATTCTTTTCATACTCGCTGTATTCTAGCTCGGAGCCGTCCTCGCTCTCTATCCTCTCGCCCAGAAGAAGGATGCCGTTGACCCTGCGGCGGAATATCAGTGGAACGACGAGTGTTGGCTTTAGGCCTTCTATGGTGTCCAAATCCTTGCATACCGGAATCTTTTCCCTAAGCTGTTTGACAGTCACAGGGGATGCGATGTTGGACAGGGTGGTGACAAGGGGTGACTTTGTGGGGATGGTGTACTTTACTATGGGGTTTACCTCAAGGTTTACGGAGTTTGCCCCAAGACGGAAGGACCCGCTCTCAAGGGTTCCCATCGTAAGCATACCTGCGCCGGTGACACGCATTTGTGCCATTGACGTGTATAGTATGGATTGTATGAGCTTTGGCAGTTCTATCGTTGTACACAGGGAACGGAAGAGGTTCAGAGTCTGTTCGAGATCGAAAATCTCCTTTTCCTGCGTGGTTTCAGTCATTTACTTAGACCCGCCTTTGTCCACCCCGGACGAAAGAATAACGTAGTCCTTCATTATGTTAAAGAAAAGCTGCCACTGCTGTATAGTGGTGTCCAGGAAGGCAAAGTTGTCACGGTTTCTGGATGACATCGCAAGAACCTTGATGTTTGTCACAATGTCACTGGTGGGCTTTCGGGCCTCTGTGTCGATTTCCTGAACCTTTCCATACAGGCGGTAAATAGCGGAAGCCTCGTTCTGGATAATCATCTTGGCTTCCTTGTCTATGGAATCCACGAGGGTTTTGAGCTTGGTCAGGAAGTTGGCATCTTTGTGGCTGTCACGGATGAAACCTGTGAGCAGGTTCTCGTCATAGGGGCCTTGATGCTGGAATTTCTGCTCAAACACCTGTATATGGGCAAGGCTGTCATTGACGGCATAGACCTGGGCGGCGAAGTCCGACTTGTAGTCGTTTAAGTTGAAGAATCCTTCTATTACAATGTCGTTGAGGAAAGGCTTGACCTTGCCCTCAAAGTAGGTGGTCAAGAAAGTCTTGAGAACCTGCATTGGCAGAATCCAGAAGAAAGAGCAGGGGGTGTTCTGCTTGAGCAAATCGTTGTTCTTGTTGTTGTATGCTCCTATGTTTTCCAGCTCCTTACCGTTGAACAGGGTGCTGACTTCTGCCTTTATAGTCTCGTCCTGCAGCTCGTTCTTTAGGCGGCCTTCTTCTATGACAAAGCGGTTCTCCAGATACTTGGCATAGCGCACCCGCTCCTCGCTCTTATATGTGGCCTTCTCTGGAAGCCGTGTTGGTTCCCCCTTGGCCAGACGAATCAGGTTAATCAACAGCTCCGGCTTAAGGACGGTCTTGAGGACTCCCTGAATTTTCCTCAGGGCGTTGCCAAGGGCGACTTCCTCATCCCCGTTGACCTTGCCCCGGTTGTAAAGCTTGTAGAGAGCGCGGAGGGCGTTGCCTGTGGAGTTGCTTATATCCATCCCTGCTGTGACATAGTAAATCTCCTGGAGGGCGTTCTCGGCCAGTTCCAGTGGTATGGCCTGAAAGGACGGCATATAGTTGTTGCTCACGCTGAAGTGCTGGTCAAAAAGCTTGAGCGGGGTGACGTAATTGAGCTTGCAGATGTCGTTCAGTTGCTTTATGTTGCTCAGTACATCGTCTATTTTGGCGAAGTCCTGGCTTTTCAGCTCTTCTATTGCTTTTTCCAGTCTGGCGTGTTCCCTTTCAAAGTGTCTTGTTAGCGATTCCGCTGTGCGGGCTGCTTCCTTGCGGTTTGCATAAGATAGGCTTTCTATAATCTCCTGCGCATTGTCTGAGAAGCCTGTCATCATAAGCTGCTCGGAGAAGTGGTGGTTGCGCTCCAGGTCTTCGCTGCACAGGGTCTCTGATAGCAGGTTGTAAATCGGCTTTGTGTTTACATATAGGATGCGTAAAGCTTCCGCGAAATTAGGAAGCAGCATGTCGTTTTTGTAAATCTGGGGGGTAAAGTCACGAACTTCGTTCTCAAGCTTCCTGAGTGCGATTCTCTTTTTTACCTCAGGGGATGCCGGCATGAAAATTT
>JAFTEK010000341.1 GCA_017453705.1 Treponema sp. | reverse complement strand
TTGCCTGCAGAAGGGGAATAAAGCTTTCCATAGGGGATGGAACGCCGGACTTCAAGATTCAGTACGGCATAGAGGCCGTTCGCCAACAGCAAAAGGGCGACCCCGGCGTTAAGGCGGCCGTGTTCATCAAGCCCTACCCCAACGCAAAAATCCTGGAACGGTCGGAATGGGCCGATAATGTCGCCGAGGTATTCGGCATAGACATAGACGCATATAACATCATCACGATGAGGAATCTCGTCCATCTGGAGCAGAAAAGCCCCGAAATGCTTTTTGAATTAAAAAAAGACTTTAACGCAAGGGGCAAGATGTTCGCAATAAAAGGTGTCTTCACGGACACGGACATAGAGACCGTTAAGCAAGTAAAACCTGACATTGTTTACCTGTCAAACCACGGAGGACGGGTGGAAACAAGGGAAGGGAGCACCGCCCGCTTTCTGGAATCCCATGCCAGCGTACTAAGGAGTTGCTGCGACAAGCTCTGGATTGACGGCGGCATAAGGCTGACTTCGCAGATGCGCAAGGCCGCAAGCTATGGTGTTGACACAGTGCTTTTGGGTCGCCCCATAGTCAGTGCCCTTTGCAGCGAGAAATTAGGAGAGGAAAGACCGGTACTCCTGGCGTAAGTTATTTAGCTAAATAAGAAGATTTACTTTACAATTTAACTGGATAACACTAAACTCAAGCTATGATGATGCAAAACTTTGAAGACAGGCTGGCTATGCTCACCGCAGAGCATGATGCCCTCATACGTATGCCAAACACCCCGGTTTACCCCGGAAACGGCATTTTTCTACGCTACAAGAACCCGGTCATAACAGCGGCACATACACCTCTGGACTGGCGGTACGACCTGAACAAAAAGACCAATCCCTATCTTATGGAAAGGATGGGGATAAACGCCGCCTTTAACGCCGGTGCGATAAAACATGATGGCAAATACTGTCTGGTAGTCCGTGTGGAAGGTTCCGACAGGAAATCCTTCTTTGCCGTGGCTGAAAGCCCCAACGGAATTGACAGGTTTGAGTTCAAGGCTCTGCCCGTCCTGCTCCCCCAGACGGACGAGGAGGATGTCAACGTCTATGACATGAGGCTGACCCGGCACGAAGACGGCTGGATTTACGGAGTCTTCTGCAGCGAGCGCAAGGACAAATCAGCCCCCGCAGGCGACACATCATCCGCGACAGCCGCAGCAGGAATAGTCAGGACAAAGGATCTGGTCAACTGGGAGCGACTTCCCGACCTAAAGAGCAAAAGCTGCCAGCAGCGCAACGTAGTCCTGCACCCGGAATTCGTTGGCGGGAAATACCTCCTGTACACCCGGCCGCAGGACGGTTTCATTGAGACTGGCTCCGGAGGGGGCATCTGCGCGGGCTTTGCCGACACGATGGAAGGAGCGGAAGTCAAGGATGAGAAAATAATTGACCCCAAAGTTTACCATACTATAAAGGAAGTCAAGAACGGGGGCGGGGCTGTCCCTATCAAGACAGGAAGGGGCTGGCTTTTCATAGCCCACGGTGTCAGGAATACTGCGGCGGGACTTCGTTACGTCATCTACGCCTTCATGACAAGCCTTGACGACCCGACAAGGGTAATCGCAAGTCCTTCCGGCTACCTGATTGCCCCGGAGGGCGAGGAGAGGACAGGCGATGTGAGCAACGTGGTGTTCACGAATGGTGCTATCGCGGACGATGACGGAAGGCTGCTCATCTACTACGCTTCCAGCGACACACGTATGCACGTAGCCGAAAGCACGGTGGACCGCATGGTTGACTACTGCCTCAACACCCCTTCCGACAGTCTGACATCACGCGGACAGGTGGAAAAACGGCTGGAGATGATTAAAGCCAACCGTAAAGGGCATCTCTAAAAACTGGGCAAAGCCCGTTTTTAGAGATTGCCTTCGAGTCCAAGCCTTGCTTGCAAGGCCAGTCGCTACAATATCGCGACTTAGGACATCGCGTTTTCAAAATCACCTCGAAAAACTGCGTTCTGCGAGTTTTTCGAGATGCCCTGGAGGTTTTATGATAAAGGCGGCTGTTGAGGATGCGGAGCTTGCGGAATACCTGGCTGTTCTTCCTGAGGATGACATGGTTCACTTTACAATGGCGGACGGACGCTTTCGGGGAGCCTTGTTCCACGGAACCCACCTTGTAAACCAGATGCGGGCGCAACACGCCAAGCTCTGGCAGGGAGCAGGGATACTGGAAAGCTACATACTGGGACAGGCCTGCCTATGCGCCGCACTGCTGATTCCCGCAGTGATGAAGGGGCGGGAACACGTCAGCTGGAGATATGACGTGGAAGGTTCCCCGGCAAAGGGCTTTAACGTGGAATCTGACTCCGCCGGGTGGGTTCGCGGACAGCTTCTTACAGACAGAATTCCCATTGAAAAACCGCTGGACGACTGGGATTTAAAGCCATTCCTTGGAGGAGAAGGCATAATGAGCCTGCAGACAATCCGCCCAGGTGATAAGTATCCGCAAACCAGCTCAGTGAACACGACCGGGAACATTGCGGACGACCTTGTGTTTTACTTTGACCGCAGCGAACAGATAAAAACGGCACTGACAACTTCCATACAGATGGACAGGCAGGGAAGAATCATCGGTGCAGGGGGAATATTCCTACAGGTAATGCCTGAGACAGGCGGAAGCTACAAAGGGATAGCAAAGAAAGGAAGCCAGATTTCATCCGCGCCCGACCAGAAGGAGGACGAGGAACTCCTGTCAAGCCTTGAGGAAAGGTGCACGAGCAAGCCGTCAATAGGCAGCTGGTTTAGCGAGGGCAAGGGAACAGAAGACTACCTGGGGCAGGTGTTCAAGGGCTTCTCTCCCGTCGTGGCCCTGCACCGCAGCGTTGTATACGACTGCCCCTGCTCAAAGGAACTTTTTCTACGCCACGTCCGTGCCCTGCCAAAGGCGGAGCTTTCCGACATAAGGAACAAGGGCGAGCCTCTTGAGCTTATCTGCCGAAACTGCTCCTCAGTCTACCACATCAACGTGGACGAAATATAGGGCATCACTGATTAGGACAGGAGACCTTGGAGACCCTATTCAGCGTCTCCATAGGGCAGCCCTGCCCTTTACTCATTTCCTTCTGTGGATTCCGTAACTTCGCGCTTGGACTTGACGTGAAGGACGCGGCCGCTGCGCTTTATGCCATCCGGCTCACGCATATCATCCCGCTCAGCCCTCTTTTGGGCAACAAGGCGACTTTCACCCTTGCGTCGGTAAACCTTCTTTCCGGCATAAAGGTCTTCACCCCTCTCCTCGGCAGCCATAGCCTTGTAGCGGGCTTCCTTTGCGCTTTTCTTTTCCGCGCGTGCCTTGGCCTGCTCCTTCCTGTTCTTTTCGATGAACCTGAGCGAGTCTTCAAGGCCGCCCAAGAAATCCTTCATATTGTCCTCAAAGATAACGATGGCCCGCCTGTCATCCTCACCATCTGAAATCTTGCTCTCAACCACCTGAAGGAAAACATCTCCGTTCCTGTTCTCCTTCACGTTGAAAAAGTAAGACCTGTTGTTTACCTGCACCTGCGTGGTGTAAAGCTCTCCTCTTATTCCCATAATGTCCTTCCCTGATAATGTCCTGGGGATTAAAATCTACAGGATATATAACATATTTCTTGCTTTTGGACAAGTGGAAACCCTGCAAACGGTTGCTTCAGTCCTTTCCTGAGGGCAGGTTCACGATGCCGCCCGCAGCAGTGAGGGGAACGTATTCCGGCACCTGGCGGCCATCCCACTTTTTTGCCCGCTCAAGCTCAATCTCCAGCTCCTTGAGCTTTATTTCCACCTGATAGTTCTGCGCGACCTTGGCATTGTAGTATGCGAGCGCGTCAGCCTCCACCCTCTTGGCCTCGGCTGCTTTCTGAGCCTTGATCAGCTCAGCCTCCGCTTCCTGCTCGGCCGCGGCTTTCTTGGCCTCTGCCTCCTTGACCTGCTTCTGGGCGTTCTGCTCCGCGAGCTTGAGATCCTGCTCGGCCTTTTTTACTTCCTGTGCGCGGTTTGCGGTCTCCTTAATCTGCTTGTCAAAGTCATCGCTCCAGTCCCAGTTTGTTATCGTGGTCTGGGAGATGTCAATCGGATAGTCCGCCATGCGGGTGAGCATGGCTTCCGCGACTTTCCCCGTTACCTCGTTCTGCTTCTCCACGAGGTCATATATGGAATACTGCCCGACCGTCTCCTTGAGGGAGGCCTTCACGTTGTCGCGCATCGCGCTCTGTATGACCGCATCGTTGAGATAGCGCGTAACTATGTCCATTATGCGCTGCTCATCGTATACATAGCGGACAGCTACGGTGCTTCCGACGGTCTGCATGTCCTTTGTGATTGCCCCGTCCTGCCCGCACGAGAAGGAGACCTCATAGGTCTTTGGCTCCAGGCGGAACTTGCGTATCTTGGTCACAAAAGGGGCGTGCAATGCCATGCCTGGCTGTATCACGCCTCCCTCTACCTGGCCGAGCGTGACCTTGACTCCGCGCTCGTTCGGGGACACCACTGTGCAGGAATTCGCGATTACCATGATAAGGATTAGGGCCATGACCGCAGTGACGGAAAGGCTCCTGATTGTTTTCTTTTCCATAATTGATGAACCTCCTCCCGGCAAGCTTTACGCCGGATGCTTTCGCTTGCATTCTTGATGGGATATAGTAACAGCGCGGGCCGTTCCCGTCAAGGGACTTGGACTTGCGCAGTATTCGAGGGCTTACTTCCCCTTTGACAAGGCAAAATCCGTATAATCTGCTTTTTTCCCTTGTCAAAGGAACGTGAACTTGCTATAATTATGCAAAAATATGACAGGAGGGTGCATAAAAATGCAATTTGTAGATGGAGGGGTAACTGCCCCGGCAGGCTTTAAAGCCAACGGAATCCTTTGCGGAATAAAGGCAGGCCGAACAAAGAACGACCTCGCGCTCGTATACAGCGAGAAACCATGTACTGCCGCCGCAATGTTCACCCAGAACAAGGTCAAGGCGGAAAGCGTGAAACTGACCCAGAAGCATGTATCAAACGGACGGGCTCAGGCCATGATTGCCAACTCAGGAAACGCAAACGCCTGCACCGGACAGCAGGGGGCAAAAGCCGCGTTCCGTATGGCGCAGGCCGCTGCGTCCGCCCTTAATATTGCCCCGGAAGATGTCATAGTTTGCTCAACAGGCGTGATAGGACAGCAGCTGCCTGTCGAAAAAATAGAGGCGGCTGTTCCGGGGCTTGCGGCAGGGCTTTCCAAGGAAGGACATACCGAAGCCCGTATTGCCATTATGACCACTGACACCCACTACAAGGAATGTGCGGTGGAGTGTGAGATTGCAGGGAAAAAAGTCCGCATAGGGGCAATGTGCAAGGGCAGCGGCATGATACACATAAACCTGGGCACGATGCTCGCTTTTGTCACGAGTGACTGCGCCATCTCAGCCAATATGCTGGACAAGGCACTGCGCTCAAGCGTCGCGGGCACATACAACTGCGTTTCGGTTGACGGTGACACCAGCACGAACGACACGCTCACGATAATTGCCAACGGCATGGCAGGCAACCCGGAGATTACCGCAGAGGGAAAGGACTTTGATGCTTTCCTTTCCGCCCTGAACGCGCTTAACACAGAGATGGCAAAAAAAATAGCGGGCGACGGCGAGGGAGCGACAAGGCTCATAGAATGTAATGTAAGCGGAGCAAGGGATGTTGAGACAGCCCGCGTTCTGGCCAAGAGCGTCATCTCTTCCAGCCTGGTCAAGGCAGCCATATTCGGCAAGGATGCCAACTTCGGCCGCTTCCTGTGCGCGATGGGATACTCCGGTGCGGAATTTGATCCGGACAAAGTGACAATCTCATACAAAAGCCATGTTGGAGCCAAGAGGCATGGCGCAACGGACTTTATCGGCGATAACGCAGGAGAGGAAAAGTCCGTCATGGTCTTTGAGAAGGGAGTTCCGCTGGATTTTGACGAGGCAAAGGCCCTTGAAGTCCTGAGCGAGGACGAAGTTATAGTAGACGTACAGTGCGGCGACGGCAATGCCTCCGGTACTGCCTGGGGCTGTGACCTGACTTACGACTACGTAAAAATTAATGGTGACTATCGCACATAGTGCGATAGTCATAAAGTTTGCGCGAGGCGCAAACGAGAGACTATAGCACATAGTGCGATATCGCAGCTAAAGGACGCAATTATGGAGAACAAAGATATAGACCCTAGGCTGGACAATGAACAGTGGGCAAACGTACTGGTTCAGGCACTGCCGTATTTCAGGCATTGGTGCGGAAAAGTCGTAGTCGTGAAATACGGCGGAAACGCCATGCTCAATGAGGAGCTGAAAGAAGACGTTATGGAAGACATCGTTATCTTGAGC
>JAFTEK010000340.1 GCA_017453705.1 Treponema sp. | reverse complement strand
GAGCGCATGTGCAGCATATAGCGATAACTTTGCCCACAACCAGGAAAAGTGGAAGAACATAGGTGCCAGGAACGATGCCTCAGGAGAGCTGTGCAAGGCTGCCGCGGCATGCAAGAACCAGGCGGAGGCCGCAAAATACCTGAGGAGCTGGCTTTCCAAACGCTTCGCGGAGCTTGACAAGCTCTGGCTAAAATAAAGTCTGTCTTAGGAGTTAACACTGAATAATCCGCATTCGGATTATTCAGTGTTTCCTTAGGGATCCTACGTGGAATTCCGTAAAACGGAATCCCACACCCCAAAAGAGGCAGTTTCAAAAACTAGTCGGTGGGATCCTGACGCTTGCCTTGGACTAAGACGGAATGAGGGGGGACAGACCTCGTGACCCAGGTGTTGCCCCCGATTGTGGAATATTCCCCTATCACCGTCTCTCCGCCCAGTATAGTAGCGTTTGCGTAGATTGTAACGTTGTCTTCTATAGTAGGGTGCCGCTTCTTGTTCATAAGTTCTTTCTTTACGCTCAACGCCCCAAGGGTGACCCCCTGGTATATCTTGACGTTATTGCCGATTACCGTGGTCTCACCGATGACGACACCGGTTCCGTGGTCTATGAAAAAGCTCTCCCCTATCTGCGCTCCAGGATTGATGTCAATGCCCGTATGTCCGTGCGCGTACTCGGTCATAATGCGGGGCAGAACCGGGACACCGTTGACAGCGAGAAAGTGGGCTATTCTATAAACACAGATTGCCTCCAGGCCTGGGTATGAAACTATGACTTCCTCAGTGGACTTGGCGGCAGGATCCCCTGCATAAGCCGCCTGCACGTCCAGACCAATCTTACGGCGCAGCTCAGGGATTTCTTCTATAAGGGCCAAGCTGGTCCTCTCGGCCAGTGCAAAGCAATGGCTGAACTCCACGTTCTTGTCCCGCACCACGTACACCAAGGCTTTCTTTATCTCGCGGGTAAGAACCTCCACTATACGGTTCACCCGCTGCCCCACGATAAAGCGGAGGGTTCCGGCATCCAGTGTTTCCGCCGTCCTGAAACCGGGAAAAATCAAATACTGAATATCCTTGAGAACCTCTATGACGTTCTGCCTGTTGGGAAAGTCGTTAGACTCGTCCAAGTTTATGCCGCCATATTTCTCGTAGGACTCAAGGATTGCATTTATAGAACCGTCAATAGACTCTTTCAAGGCCACCACCATCCGCTTTTAATTTATATCGAAAAAGTATAGCGGATTGCTAGCTTTTTTTCAATCCTTCGATCTATGTGAGTTTGTGCAAAAACAACCGACTTTTGCAACTGGCTCATTCTATCTGTTTAAAATTGCCATATAGGTATAGATGCTGTCTTCCATGCCATTCTGGAAGCGTTTCATGCATTTCATGACGGGAAAGATTAGACTTCCGTTTTCTGTTCTTACTGAAATATTCAGCTCTCCTTCTGAATCACTATCATCAGTAATCCATTCCCCGCCATATAATTTAATGGCAGTCTGACCAATATACGAGCCTATGCCAAATAGGATTTTCCCTCTGTTTTCTGCCAGGATTCCACCGGGCTTGTTTTGCTCATCAAAGAAACGGTCTATCTCTTTCATGCTTTCCAATGTATAATCAGCCTTATAGCCGGAAGAAGCCAAGGCTTCTACAATCCAGTCCGATGCAACGGCTATGTCTTGTGCAAGTGTGTTTTTGCTTCTCTTTTTACTGATTTTATTTTTAAGTAGGTTAGTAAGAAATCCCATTTCCATCTCCAGAGGTATTTTTTGCAAGCTTTCGAGCCAGATATATAAACGGGGTGTCCAAGAGGCTTGTCACGATGTATATAACATAGCAGGACCAGGTTATTGCAATCAAGTCATTGATGCCGTAAATACTGGAGAAAGCCCCGAAATTAAATATCACGATGTTGACGAACTGGGATATCAAAGTCGAGAAATTGTTGCGGAACCAGAGCATCTTCGTGTGGCTGCCAGTCTTTTTCTCCGTGAGGTTCCACCAGGCATGGTACAAGAATACATCGATTGACTCAGAGACAACGTATGCAATCAGGCTGGAAATCAGCATACGGGGCGTATTGGAGAACAGCCCCTTAACAAAGTCAGCCGCCCTATCCCCTTCCGCCGGGATATAATGCACCCACATAAAGGAAAGCAGGATAAAGCTCAGGTTGGTCAGGATTCCCGCCAGAACCCCCTTGCCCGCGTCCTTCTTTCCGTAGACCTCGCTCAGTATGTCGGTTGCAAGGAAAGTCGCGGCGAAGAGGGTGTTGCCCAGGGTCTGATCCATACCAAAGGCATGGACAAGAAGCGTGACCTCGATGTTGGCAAGGACGGTGCAGATGCCTATCCAGGCAAAAAGCCCGCCTTTTCCGAAAGCCCACAAAAAGAGAAGGGTTCCCCCGAAGGAGACCAACAGTGTGATGATAAGAAAAAGTTCATTCATAAGAAACCTCGCTTTGGACAGTGAGATTCCCTCTATAAAAAAACATTCAAGGCAGTTCCAAAAGAGCAGACGGGCTTTTGAGACTCCCTCATTTACCTGGTTTTGTTTATAGACAGGAAGGACTTCGAACTGTCTTTTGAATGTAAGACGTAAGATACATCATCGGGGCGGAACATGTCAACGGCATCCATACACAAAGGGCAGTCATTAAAAACGAATCTTGCCAAGTTTTTAGAGATGCCCTATAATAATTGTTAGGGTGGGGGTAACTCCAAGAATTTGAACTGCGGAATGCCCCCTTTACTCCCAATTATATCACGGAGGAATTTATGATTAAGAGAACAATTGCGCTGATGGCCCTGCTGGCAATGACGCTGGCAGTCTTTGCCATAAGCGGGGCAAAGCTGCTTGAGGATTACTACGATGAATACGAGCCGATTGAGTCCATCCCTGAAGACGCCTTACTGGGAAAAAAGGAGAACGCCCAAGTCTTTTATCAGGAAGATGACTATGAGAGCCTGCAGCAACTGCTACGGGAAAAAAAGCTCAAACCTGTAATTTGTAGCTACCCCATGGCACAGACAAAGACCGGCATTGGAATGGCAAAAAAGCCCTATTACAAAGGAAACAAGAGCGGAACCAGGGAACTGGCGGCCTTTGCCAAAAAACACCAGCAGAAATATGTATATGTCGAAATGGCAGAACGAGGAACAGGATCCAATGTGTTCCTGCTGCGTCCATACACGGAGGCGGAAATCGCCAAGTGGAAGCTCGGCATAGGAGCCAGGAATCTTACAGAAGATGAAAACTTCTACCAGGACATGCCCAAGGGGGCATACGTCACAGCGACCTTTGACGGCTACCCCGCGATAAAAGCCGACATTCAATCTGGAGACATAATCACACAGATAAACTCCAACAAGATAGAAAGCGAGGACGACCTTCTGAACTTTGAGGCAGGAGCCCAGAAAGGAGACCATATAAGGATCACCTTAGTCCGAGAGGGTCAGGAAATGACCGTGGACATGGAATTGTAAAGCCCGCCAAAAACTGCTATAATCGTGGCCTATGAGCCAAGATGTTAAAACATTGCCCGAAAATCTCCACGGAGTGCACCTGCACCTTGTGGGGATAAAGGGCACAGGCATGGCCGCCCTCGCGGAGATTCTTGCCGCAAGGGGCGCGGACATAACAGGAAGCGACGTAGCGGAGAGATTCTACACGGACGAAATCCTGGAGCGGCTGGGCATAACTCCCCTCCCCTTCAGCGCAGACAACATAAAAGACGACATCCGCTGCGTAATATATTCCAGCGCATACAGCCCCGAAAAGACCCCCGACCTGGAACAGGCCGTAAAGCGAGGCCTGCCCATGATGCTCTACAGCGAAGCGCTGGGAGCCGTTTCCGCCCAGTCATACGGCTGCGGGATATGTGGCGTACACGGAAAGACGACGACGACAGGGCTTACAGGAACGATACTCAAGGAACTGGACATGCCGTCCCAGGTTCTGGCGGGCAGCATAATCGCCTCGTTCGGAGACACCGAATACGGTCGTCCTTCAAAGGGCAGTTGTACCATGACATCCCCTGCCTACGCTCATAATTCCACCAACATCTTTGTCGCCGAGACCTGCGAGTACCAGCGGCACTTCATGGCATTCCACCCAAAGAAGATAATACTCACCGCCGTGGAAAGCGACCACCAGGACTACTATCCGACCTACGAGGACATAAGGGCGGCGTTCGTTGACTACGCCTGCCTTTTGCCGGAGGAAGGCGAGCTAATCTACTGCGCTGATGACAAGGGAGCTTGCGAGGCCGCTGACATGGCAAAGAAAAAGAGGGGCGACCTGAAGCTTATCCCCTACGGCGAGGGCGCATCCGGGGAATACAAACTTACATTTGGCAAGGTTGAGGGGGGAAGGCAATTTTTCTCCATAGGAAACATGGGAGAATTCGCCATCTGCGTTCCAGGCAGGCATAACGCGCGGAACTCGGCCGCCGCCGTCGCCCTGTGCTGCAGGCTGCTCACTGAATACGGCAGGAACCCCAGTGATTATCTTGAAGCAATAAAACGCGGGCTGCTTAACTTTAGGGGCGGCAGAAGGCGGAGCGAGATTATCGCCAGAAGCAAGACACCACTAGGACAGGATCTGATTATCATCGATGACTACGGACACCACCCCACGGCAATAAAGACCACCCTTGCAGGCTACAGGGAATTCTACAGGGGGCACAAGATAATCGTGGACTTCATGAGCCACACATATACCCGCACAGCCGCCCTCTTGGAAGAGTTCGCATCAAGCTTTTCCAGCGCGGACTCGGTTATAATCAACAGGATATATGGGTCTGCGCGCGAGGATGCTTCCGCCTCGCCAGTGAACGGAGAGATACTTGCTGAGAGGGCTTCATGCCACCACGAGAAAGTCGTATACCGGGGGGAATTTGACCAGGCCGCGGACGAGGTGTTCAGGCAGCTTGGACAAGACAGCGGAAAAGCCTACCCGGACGGCTATGTCTTTGTGACAATGGGGGCAGGCGACAACTGGAAGGTCGGCCAGATTCTCTTGGAAAAACTTTCAGGAACAAAAGCTCAGGAGCAAATATGAACAGCATGACAGGCTACGGCTACAAGGAAGCCGACGACGAGGGAACAGAGATAAGCGTGGAATTCCGCAGCGTCAACTCCCGCTTTCTGGACTTGAACATATCCATCCCCTCCTTCATGAATCCGCTGGAACTGGACCTACGCAGGCGGATTTCCGAGAAAGTGACGAGGGGCAAACTGGATCTTACGATAAGGGTTCACGAGAACAACTCCGGCTCCGTCATCACTGCTGACACTGATGCCGCCGTCAAATACCGCGATGAAATCGCCAAGGTCGCCCTGGCCCTAGGGAAAAAAGCGGATGACATCCCCCTCTCCCTCGTCGTCGCACAGGAGGGGGTGCTCAACGTGAGCCACAAATACGACCCGGACGCATACTGGAAAAAGATTGAGCCTGTGTTTGAGCAAGCTTTCTCCCAGTTCCTTGAGTCCAGAAAGAGGGAAGGCGAAAAACTGAAGGCCGACCTGCTGGCCAAGCTTGATACACTGGACAGCTGCGCGACATTCTTCAAAGAAGTCCAGCCGGAGATGGAAGTCAGGTTCAGGGAAATCATCACAACAAAATTCAACGAGCTGCTGGGCGACAAGGCGGATGAAAACAAGATTCTGGAAGAAACCGCAGCGATGCTGGTCAAGTACACGATAAACGAAGAAATCGTAAGGCTGTTCAGCCATCTGGAAGCCCTGCGCAAGGAGATAGACACGAACCCCGTGCCGGGCAAGAGGATGGACTTCTTCTGCCAGGAAGCCAACAGGGAAGTC
>JAFTEK010000339.1 GCA_017453705.1 Treponema sp. | reverse complement strand
GCTCCTCAAGGAAAAATCCGGGATAGAGGGCTTTATGTTCACTGCCGAACCAACAGAAGGCGAAACCGGGAAATTCTTGCGCAAGATGCTGAGCGGAGCCGTAAAGCTAGAAGCATCGACAGCAGCCTACCTCTTTGCAGCTGATAGAAATGAGCATATATATGGAAGAATTCAATCCCAAGGGCATAATCTGACGAGCGGCATAATGGAAGCATGCAAATCAGGAAAAACCGTGGTCAGCGACCGCTATATATTCTCCAGCCTGGCATACCAAGGGATATCATGCAGTGATGACCTACCATACGAGCTAAACCTACGATTCCCCCTGCCACAACTGCTTTTCTACTTTGATATAGACCCTGCCATCTCACTAAAGCGTATCAAAAACAGGGATACCAAGGAAATATACGAAGAAGAGGGCTTTCTTAAACAAGTAGTGAAAGGCTACAAGGCAGCAATAGAAAGGCTTTCCAGACAGGAGACAGACATGGAAGTCGTAACTCTTGACGCTACAAGGAGCATGTCCGACCTGTCTGAACAGATATGGAAAAAAATCTCTACAGTATGTACCGCTCCAAATCCTGGTTTTGCATGATTCCCTTGAGCTTGTCGTTGACGAAAGCCTCGTCTATCGTTATGGTTTCGCCACGATGAGTATCAGCCTCAAAGCTCAAATCCTCCAGCACAGTCTCCATTATCGTGTGCAAGCGACGCGCCCCGATGTTTTCCGCATGGGAATTGACATCCTCAGCGATAAAGGCCATCCTGTCAATGGCCTCGTCGGTGAACTTGAGAGTTACCCCTTCCGTTCCAAGCAAAGCCTCATACTGCTTGATCAAGGCATTCTTTGGCTCCGTAAGGATACGCTTAAAGTCCTCCTTCTTGAGGGCATCAAGCTCAACACGCAGGGGAAAACGCCCCTGTAGCTCCGGAATCAGGTCGCTTGGGGCGGACACACTAAAAGCACCAGCCCCTATGAATAGTATGTGGGTTGTGTTGACCACCCCCCATTTTGTGTTAACATCGCTTCCTTCCACAATAGGAAGGATATCACGCTGGACTCCCTCACGGCTAACATCCTGTCTGGAGCCTTCCCCACCCTTGGTGGCGATTTTGTCAATTTCATCTATAAAGATAATGCCTGACTGCTCCACGCGCTGCTTTGCCTCATCCGCAACTTTGTCGCGATCGGTCAGGCTGTCAAGAGTCTCTTCCATCAGAATCTGGCGTGCCTCACGGATGCTCACCGTCTTGCGCCTATTCCTACCGCCAGCAAGCATCTCCTGCAGTCCGTTTATACTGGACTCCAGGTCCTCCATAGAGCCAGTGCTAAACACCTCCATCCCGCTTATGCGGGGCTGCTGGTGCACGGTAACATCGACCATTCGATCCTCAAGCTTTCCATCCCTGAGCATCTGGCGGAATTTCTCCCTCGTGACCGACATATCACCGCCATCCACCGCTGCCTGTCCGCTGGCAGAATCATTTTCTGGCTGGGAAGCATCACCTTCATCGGAAGAAGACTCCACCCCATTCTTAGGAACCTTTATCTGTATGACGCCACCAGACACAGGGCTTTCTTTGCTTCCAAACAAATTACCCAGAATGTGGACATTGGACTTTTTCTTTCCACCATCCACATCCTCCTTCTTGGCAGCACTTCCCGGAAGAAGCAGATCCAGCAGCTGGTCTTCCACCAGCGGGCCGGCCTTCTCCCTAAGGGTCTCCTGCATCTCGGCCTTGACCATATTGTAGCCAACAGCCATCAGATCCCTGATCATGCTCTCAACGTCACGGCCTACGTATCCGACTTCAGTATACTTTGTCGCCTCTATCTTTAAGAAAGGAGCACCGCACAGCTTAGCCAGCCTACGGGCTATCTCAGTCTTTCCGACACCGGTAGGACCAATCATAAGAATATTCTTGGGGGCTACTTCCTCGCGGATTTCCTCAGGAAGCTTAATCCGCCTCTGCCGGTTGCGCAGAGCCACAGCAACAAAACGCTTGGCCTTGTTCTGACCAATTATATACCCATCAAGCCTCTCAACAATCTGCGACGGTGTAAGGCCATCCGGGATACCGGCATCTTTTCTTTCCAAAATCTCCTCTTCCAAAGCAAAAACCTCCTTTTACTCCAAAGACTCCACAGTTATGTTCTCATTGGTATACACACAAATCTTCCCTGCAATCCTTACAGACCGCTCAGCGATATCCTTTGCCGATAAATCACTTGTTTCCATATAAGCCAAAGCCGCTGAATATGCGTAGTTGCCACCAGAACCTATCGCAATGACATCATTCTCGGGCTCTATCACATTTCCATCTCCAGAAACAAGCAAAATTTTCTTGCTGTCCGCCACCAGAAGCATAGCCTCCAGCTTGCTCATAGACCTCTCTGTCCTCCAGAGCTTGGCAAGCTCAACCGCGGATCTCGTCAAGTCACCATTGTACTCCTTGAGTTTCTCTTCAAACTTGTCAAACAAGGTGAAAGCATCGGCAACCGAACCGGCAAAACCGGTAAGGACTTTGCCGTCGTATATCTTACGAACCTTGCGGGCATTGCCTTTAACCACAGTGTTGCCCGCAGTCACCTGTCCGTCACCTGCCATAGCAACAGTGCCATTCCTCTTGACGGCTATGACCGTCGTACTTCTTATCTTATTGGCGTTATTGTTCCCCATATTCCGCTCCTATATCATTGCATTCTTAATCTTTCTTACCGCTATGGGGAAAGGCCTGGTCATATACATCCCTAAGCCTCTCCGCCGTAATATGCGTATACCGCTGAGTCGCGCTTATACTTGAATGTCCCAGCATGGACTGGACTTCCCTTATGTCAGCCCCATTCAAAAGCATGGCCGTCGCGAATGTATGGCGGAACGCATGAGGAGTCATGGGCTTATTGGTACCTTTCACTCCGCTATACTCCCGGACAATCAACTCGATTCCCGCAGCAGACAAGGCTCCCCCCCTCTGATTCAGCAAAAGCTGGGGCACAAAGGAATTCCCCCCCTCAAAAGAAGAAGGAAAACGCTCCCGCCTCTCCTTCAGGTACAACTCCAAGGCCACCCTGGAATCCTGCTCAAAGAAGACATAACGCTCCTTGCTTCCCTTGCCCAGCACGACCGCACTTGCGAAGTCTTCCGTAAAATCCGAAAGCCTCAATGAAGCAAGCTCGCTTACACGACATCCCGAAGAATACAACATCTCGAATATCGCCCTGTCCCTTGCAAGCCACAGAAGAGGCTTTCTGTCCGGCTGGGAACAAAGCGTATCAACTTCGGCCTGCGTCATAAAGCGTGGCAGGAGCTTAGGACGCTTAAGGGTCTTAAGCTCCTTTGCTATGTCAACTTCAATGTAATGATTTTTTTTGCAATAAGCAAACAGGCCTCGCACCGCCGCAATAAAACGGTTAATTGAAGCCACGGTGTAGTTCTTCCGGCTCAACTCACCGACAATAGAACGCAGCTGGACAAGAGTAACAGACGATATATCGATGCTTCTTTCCAATAAACCGTCAAAATGCATGAAATCCTCAGAATAAGCCCTCACCGTGTGGCTTGACCGCCCCTTGACGGTGGCCAGATACAGGAGGTATTCATCTATGCAGTCGCCCAGGCAGCTTCTTTCCATAAAAAAGGCTATAACTGCCCTTCCTCCTCAAGCACAAGAGGCTCCCCACCATCCGGTGAATGAAGATAATCGCATTTGGGATTTA
The DNA here is from genome assembly GCA_017453705.1 of Treponema sp. GTDB lineage: Bacteria > Spirochaetota > Spirochaetia > Treponematales > Treponemataceae > Treponema_D. Next base: position 123 of record JAFTEK010000339.1, on the reverse strand, counting down.
TGCAGCTCTTGTAGCTGCCGTTTTTCTTGTCATACTTCTCAACCATGAACCAACCGCACTTAGGGCAAGTCGCGTTTATAGGCTTAAAATGGGACAGGAAAGAGCATTTTGGATAATTAGTGC
>JAFTEK010000005.1 GCA_017453705.1 Treponema sp. | reverse complement strand
TTGAACCTCTCCTGGAACTCCTCGTTCCAACAAGCGATGTTCAAAACCTTTCCACCAGTGGTATTTCCACCCTTCTTTGCCTTGGCAGCGACAGCCAAGGTGGTAACAGCACAAGCAACTGCCGCAATGGCAACCAACGTCTTCTTCATGTTTTCCTCCTAATAAATACGAAAACAATTTATATTTATGTTCCAAACTAGAAAACCCTTGTGTTTATGGGCTTCCTGCCGATAAAGTGACCTAATTGTGACCAATATAGCCAAGGCAGGTGCGTATATGCCGAGATACAGGCAGACTTACACTCTTTTTAAGCGGGGAAAATTCTTCTATTATCGAACCTATACTGCGGAGGGGGTGCGGACGACGGCACATTCAACGGGCTGTACATCGCTCACTGCGGCACGGGTTTACTGTGACAGGCTCTTCCTTGAGGGAAAGATGTTTGCCGGGAGCGGGATGACGTTCAGGAACTATGCGGCAGGTTTCTTTGACAAGGATTCTGTCTATGCCAAGGATAACGGTCTTTCGCCAAGGTCGATAGCCATATACAGCACGGCTTTGGAAAACGACCTGATGCCGCTGATTGGATGCATGCGGCTCACGGACGTAACCTACTCTTCCGTCAAGTCCCTGAGGCAGACGCTTTTGGACAAGGGGCTTTCGCCCAGTACAGTGAAGCTCAAGATGGCCACGCTGCACATCATATTGAAGTCGGCCTTCCTTGACGGCATCATTTCAAAAGATCCCTTTGACAACATTCGCAATTTGAAAGGAGACATGAGGCATCGGGATGCCTTTACTCTGGACGAGGTGAAGTTGCTCTTTGAGTATTCTTCTCCGGTGATGCAGGGTGCTCTGCTGTTGCTTGCCCTCACTGGCATGAGGATTAGCGAGCTTGCCGGAGTGTCGGCCGCTGACGTGAAGTATGACGGCAAAACGAGCTACATAAAGCTTGAACGGCAGTACATTGATGGGGAGTTTGCGCCGCTGAAGACAAAGAGACCTAGGGATATTCCGCTCAGTCCTCTGCTTGTTCCGTTTGTTGACGGTGATAGGAAAAGTCTCCGTAAAGTTCTAAGGAAGAATCTTGAGCCTCAGATTAGGAAGATTCCTGGCTGGAAGGAACGTCTGCTTTGCCCCCATTCACTCCGCCATTTCTTCATATCGTCCGCCAAGTCGTATGGAATAAACCATCTGAAGGTAGAGGCCATAGCGGGTCATTCGCTCAAAGGTATACAGGAAACCTATACGACCTTCCATGTTGCGGACTTGGCTGAAATAGTCTGCTGGCAGGAATGGGCATATACCCGGATAACTGGAACGACAGTTTAAAAAAAGCCAGGAGTGCTCTTGAAGTGTTTTCCTGTGACCAATATTGTGACCAAAATGAGCTTGTACACCTGTCCGCCTGATAGAAAGGGTAAGTGCTGTTGTCCTAAAATTGCAGTGTACAGGGGCAGGATGGAGGGACTCTCATAGGCGGAGGGGACAATTGAATGCTGTGGACTTTTGTATTGCGTGTAACCTTGTCTTGAACAAACTGTTATACCCATTAGAATGGGGACGAACTGACATGAGAGACAAAAGAAATTATGGAGACAAAAAAAATGCTAAAGTTTAAAAATATTTGTTGACAAATGGAAAAGAGGGTTTATAATGAAGATATGCTACAACGTTGTAGTGCGTGTGGCATAAATATAAATTGTTTTCGTATTTATTAGGAGGAAAACATGAAAAAGACGTTGGTTGCCATTGCGGCAGTCGCATGCGCTGTTACAACCTTGGCTGTCGCTGCCAAGGCAAAGAAGGGTGGAAATACCACTGGTGGAAAGGTTTTGAACATCGCTTGTTGGAACGAGGAGTTCCAGGAGAGGTTCAACGCTTTCTATGCATCAAAGCTCCCTTCAGACGTGAAGGTTAACTGGATTATGACCCCGAACCAGGGTGGTGCATACCGCACCAAGCTGGACGAGCTATTGCTGGGTGAAAATGACGATACACCGGCAGACGAGAGGCTCGACCTCTTCTTGGTAGAGTCTGACTATGCGTTGAACTATGTCAACACCCCCTACACGCTTGATGTCAAGAAGGACATCGGGCTTACAGATGCTGACCTGGCTCAGCAGTACAAGTACACAAAGGATGTCATGACCGGAACCGAAGGCAAGTTCAAGGGCAAGCTCAAGGGTGTCTCTTGGCAGGCATGTCCCGGTGGATTCATCTACCGCCGCTCATTCGCAAAGCAGGTACTTGGAACTGATGACCCTGTAAAAGTCCAGCAGCAGCTGAACAGCTGGGAGAAGTTTGATGCCGTTGCTGCCAAGATGAAGGCTAACGGATACTTCATGCTCTCAGGTTTTGACGATGCTTTCCGCGTGTTCTCAGACAACGTTACAGAGCCGCTTGTAAAGAACGGAAAGATTAACATTGACCCGCAGATTCGCCGCTGGATTAAGCAGACAAAGGAGTACACCGACAAGGGATACAACAACAATGCCAACCTCTGGACACCAGAGAGCGGACAGGGTGCTTCCAAGAACGGAAAGGTCTTCGGATACTTTGGACCTGCATGGTTTATCGACTTCTGCCTTACTGGTTATGCAGCAGACGATGCATCTAAGCCCTTCGTCGATGGAAACGGAAGCTGCGGAGACTGGGCATTCTGCGAGGGACCTCAGGGATTCTCATGGGGTGGAACTTGGATCTGCGGATCTTCAGGAAGCGACAATGTTGACCTGATTAAGGACATCATGTACACGATGACCTGTGACAAGGCTGTTGCCAAGAAGATTGTTGAGAAGTACAACGACTTCACCAACAACGAGCCAGCTATGACCGAGATTGCCAACGGAAGCTACAAGAGTGCTTTCCTGGGCGGGCAGAACCACATCGCTCTGATGCTCCAGAATGCCAAGAAGGTTGATAAGAGCAAGATTTCCGGCTACGATCAGGACTACGCCGAAAAGATTCAGGCTGCTATGGCCGACTACTACAACGGAAAGATTTCTGAGGATCAGGCATGGGCCAACTTCAAAATGGCAATGATAGAAGCTCATCCTGAACTGAAGAAGAAGAACAAGTAAGCTGTGCTTTATGCCTGTTAAGATTTAGTATGTTCTTTATGACCGCAATCGCAAGGTTGCGGTCTTTTTTGTTTCCACAGACGTAAGCTAACAAGCCATAAATCTGAACGCCTCTTATGCCCCCTAGGTAAACGCTGAATAATATAGGAGACATAAATCAGCGATTACCGTCAAAGTTTCGTAACTCTTCGTGTTACGAAACTTTGCGAATTTCGGAGT
>JAFTEK010000338.1 GCA_017453705.1 Treponema sp. | reverse complement strand
TTACGAGAAGTACAAGAAGGCGACTTCCGGCCTTGAGGCGCTGGAGCACGACATAGAGCTTTCCCGCAAGTCGATTGCCGCCCTTGAAGCCCAGTACAAACAGATGCTGGACGAAAAGAACACGCTCAAGATAGAGCAGCTGCTCCGCCACGACAGCGCACCCAGGCAAAAGACGGAGAAGCCCCATCCCGGCCTGCACTACGAGATAAACGGCTGGACTTTGATGGTGGGGCGGACGGCGGCGGAGAACGACGAGCTCCTGCGCCATTACGTGCGGGGCAGTGACCTGTGGCTGCATACGAGGGACTATGCGGGGGGCTACGTCTTTGTCAAGGCACGGAAGGGCAAGACCGTTCCGCTGGACATCCTGCTCTACGCGGGGAATTTGGCCGTGTACCACTCCAAGGCACGGCAGAACGCACAGGCGGACTTGTACTACACCGAGGTCAAATACCTGCGGCGGGCAAAGGACGGCCCCAAGGGGCTGGTCATTCCCACTCAGGAGAAGAACCTTTTTATCAAGCTGGACGAGGGCAAGCTGCGCGAGCTTGATGAGTACGAGAAGGGGTTTTAACGACTGTCAATTTATAGGGTTGGGCAGGCATCTGCCCCCGCATCAAAGTTAGAACAAGAATTGAAAGAGGTATATATATGAAGATAAAAGATATTCTGCAGAACAAGAAAGTGACGCTTTCGCTGGAGGTCTTTCCCCCAAAGCTCCAGTCCAAGCTGGATTCCGTTCTTGCCGCTGCCAAGGAGCTGAGTGACTTAAAGCCTGACTTCATGTCCATCACTTATGGGGCGGGCGGCACCACGAGGGCGGGCACCGTCGAGGTCGCGTCCAAAATCCAGTCTTATGGGACTCCCGCCCTTGCCCACCTGACTTGCATCGGCGACTCCCGCGAAGACATGGACAAGACTGTTGCCCAGATGAAGGGGGCGGGGATAGAGAACGTTCTTGCCCTGCGCGGTGACATCCCGGCGGGATTTGTTCCCAAGCACGAAGGTGACAAGGCGACGATAGACGGGCTTGACCATGCGAGCGACCTTGTGAAAATCCTCAAGGCTCAGGGGCTTTGCGTCGGAGGAGCCTGCTACCCCGAAGGCCACCCGGAGAGCGCGAACAGAGCGGAGGACATAGACAACCTCAAGCACAAGGTGGATGCGGGGGTGGACTTCCTGACGACCCAGATGTTCTTTGACAACAACATGCTCTACTCATACCTCTACCGTCTGCAGTCCAAGGGAATCCACGTTCCTGTCCTTGCGGGGATAATGCCCATAACCAACAGCCAGCAGGTTGAGCGGATGGTGAGGCTTTCTTCCGCCTATATTCCAGAAAAGCTTCTCTCGATATGTGACCGCTTCTCTGATAAACCGGAGGCTATGTGGCAGGCAGGAATCGCCTATGCGACCGACCAGATAATCGACCTCATCTCCAACGGTGTAAAAGGCATCCACATCTACACGATGAACAAGCCCGCCGTCGCCCGCGACATATTGGGCAACATAAATGCGATAATCGCTGCGGAAAACAGCTGATGGCCTCTCTAATCAAGGCCCGGAAGATACTGGAGGACAGGCCGCTCCGTAGTTTCAGCGTGGCCAGGTGCTATCTGACACTCTTTGTGCTGCCGCCGAGCGCGTGGGCTGCCTGGAGCTTCATCTGGACGGTGGCGACCAAGTTCTTCATCCCCCAGTATCTGGAGAAAATCCATATCCTCCGTGTGCCTGTAAAGCACGTTGATCATGAACTTGACGGCAAGATTCCCTTCCGTCCGGAGCTGCTCCCTGTATACATGAGGTTCATAAATTTCTGGGTGGACACCATCTCCATGCTGCAAGTCAAGTTCGGCATCTGGAACGGGGCGGCTCTCGGAGCAAGGCTGCTCAGGCGGCTCAGGACTGCCTACAGCTCGGCTTATGACATTTACTCATTCTGCATGACGACGACAGAACGACCGGCCACTGACGACAAGGGCATCCGCGCACTACGCCGGGCAGACCCGCATTACTTCTGCGTCCCCAGCCTGCACATTGCGATTATCGTGCTGACATACTCATTTTACAAGAAGCTCTTTACGGAAGAGGACTTCACGGAAGACGAGAAACAGGCATGGCTTTCCGAGCTAAAAGAAGAAGGGCTTGCCATAGGCCGTTCCGTGCTGTACCTAAAGCAGCACTCAGTCAACTGCCTGCCTGCCGCCCTGTACATGATGTGCAGGATTGCCCCAGATATAGTCACTGCGGACATCGCGGGCTTTTGCATAGGCAGCCTGATGGACGGCGTGGAAGACATAGCCCCGGAGGACAAGGAAGCGATTATGGCTCATATCCTTTCGATGTTTGAAAGCCTTATGAAGGCCGGGGAAGGAACAGGGGACTGGACGCTCCCGCTCAAACACTGGATAGACGGCT
>JAFTEK010000337.1 GCA_017453705.1 Treponema sp. | reverse complement strand
GCATCATTCATAAGCCCCATCCTTGCCGTTCCGCTTCTTTCCGTTGCTGTCTTTGCCGGCTCACTCGCCGTTACCCTGCTTCTCCGTAAGATTCCCCTTTGCAGGACTGTCATGTGAGTCGGGCTTGCCCTGCTTGCCCGGATTGCCGCCAATCATTATTGCGACAGGCTTCAAGGGCTCTATATTCTCGCATACGATTTTTATTATCACCATCATTGGGACTGCCAGAATCATGCCGACAAAACCCCAGATATAGCCCCAGAGGGAAAGGGATACCAGTATGATGAATGGCGAAAGCCCCAGGTCGCTGCCTTCCCAGCGAGGCTCCACGAAGTTTCCCAGTATCATGTTCACGGAGAGTACCATCACCGCCACGTATATCACCTTGCCTATTTCCGGGTAGAACTGGAGCAGGGCGAAAAGTCCTGTGAGCAGGCAGGATAGTATGGAACCAAAATTAGGGATGAAGTTCAGCAGGAAGGCCAGAAAGCCCCAGATTATCGGGAAGTCCATGTGGACTATAGCCGTACCTGCCGTAATCAGCAGGCCTGTCATAAGCGATATAAGGAACTTTATCGATATGTAATGGGTCACTTCTGCAATTGTGTTGCGGACGATTTTCAAAAGCTTCTCGTGGGTCTCGGCAGAGGTGAACGCGATGTCGAATTTCATCCTCATGCTGTTGAATTCAACCAGAAGAAAGACCACGAGCAGGACTATCATCAGCAGGACCTTGGAGAATGAAACCAGCGATGTGCTAAGGGTTATAGCCAGGTTTTGCAGGACGCTTCTTATGTTCAAGGAGTTCAGCAGGTTGGATATCAGCGACAAATCCTCGTCAAACGGCAGTTTGAGGGTTGTCGCTACAGTCCTGTATATGGATGTGAACCTTTGCTCATAGCGGGGGTAGGCTTCAACTATTGTCTGCAATGATGTGACAAGCAGGGTCGCTATGAAGTATATCACCACAAGGGCGATGGAAAGTATTATTATGACGCTGACCAGCCAGGGCACGTGCAGCTTTTTCAGTCCCTTGCAGAAGGGGTAGAACACGAATGAGAGCAGGAGCGAGACCGCCAGGGGCAAGACGAAGGAAGCCGTCGTCTTGAGCACCGTGCAGAAAAGCACGATGCCAAAGAGGACGAGCATGACGAAGATGGACTTGGCGTAGCTGACGTTCTTCCTCACCTGCTGGTACCTACTGTTTTTTGGGGCTTATCCTGTCAAATCCGCAGAGGGGGACAAGAACGGACGGAATGGTAACGGATCCGTCCGCGTTCTGGTAGTTCTCCAGTATCGCGAGCATCGCCCTTCCTACGGCTATGGCGGTTCCGTTCAGCATGTGGACGTACTTGTTCTTTCCGTCATCGTCGCGGAATTTTACGTTAAGGCGGCGGGCCTGGTAGTCCGTGCAGTTTGATGTTGACGTGACCTCACCGTAGTCCCCGTCGGGGTGGGCGTCATCAGCGCGGCCGGGCATCCATGCCTCAAGGTCCCACTTGCGGTAGGCGGGCGCACCCAGGTCGCCTGTGCATGTGTCCACAACGCGGAAGGGCAGGCCCAGGCCTGTGAAAATCTCCTCTTCTATCAGGCGCAGCTTCTCGTGTATCTCATCGGACTGGTCGGGTGTGCAGTATACGAACATCTCAACCTTGTCAAACTGGTGCACGCGGTACAGCCCCTTGCTGAAATGCCCCGCCGCGCCTGCCTCACGCCTAAAGCAGTGTGACAGGCCGCAATAGAAGAGGGGCAGGCTGGCTTTGTCCAGTATTTCACCGGAGTGGTAGCCCCCCAAGGTTATCTCGGCCGTGGCTACCAGGCATGTTCCCTCGTCCTCTATGCAATAGACATTGCTCTCGTTGCCACGTGGGTTGAATCCTATTCCTTGCAGGATTTCCTGCCGGGCGACATCCGGCGTGATGAAGGGGGTGAATCCGTGCTTGCGCAGGGTGTTGAGTGCGTACATTATGAGGGCCTGCTCCAAGAAGACGGCCTCGTTCTTTAGGTAGTAGAACTTCTGTCCTG
>JAFTEK010000336.1 GCA_017453705.1 Treponema sp. | reverse complement strand
CCGCTTTCATTTATCTCATCAACATGGGTCTGGAGGTAGGAAAGCAGTTCCGGCACCTGCTGGATTTCGTCAATAATTACTTTCTGCCTGTAGGCGGCAATAAAGTGCCTGGGGTCTTCCTTTGCCATTTGCCGGATGTCAAGGTCTTCCAAAGAGATATACTCGTAATCCGAAAGAATGTGTTTTAAGAGCGTTGACTTTCCGCACTGGCGGCATCCTGTGACTGTCACAATGGGAAATGCCTTTAAAAGGCTCCGTAATTTGCTCTCAATGCTCCGCCCTATAATCATGGTAAAAATATAGCATATTTTATGCAATTTGTATACCCGACTACTCAAATTACATGGATTTCTTGGTATAACCGGGGACTTTGCTTGCCGAGCCAGGGGTTGCCTGCCTGTGTCCAGACGCTCGATTGGCCGCGAGCGGAGCCTTTCTGTGTAAGCTCTCCTGAGTGCGACCTTGCGCGGAGGTTGCCGAATCCCTAAAAACCTGCTATATTCATCGGGCAAAGGCGATGAGATGAAGCAGGCTCCATCCATCGCCAGTGCTCATCCTTCGTTTTTGCTCCTGATGCACCCCCCCCTCTTACTAGATGCACCAAACACTCTAATTAGATTTAAAGAATAATCTAGCTAGATTACAACAATAATCTAGCTAGATTGCACTCCCTTATATTGACAGCTCACAGTCCCGTATATTGACAGCTCACAGTCCCGTATATTGACAGCTCACGCTCCCTTATATTGACGGCTCACACTCCCCCAACTGGGCGGCTTATGCCCCCATATACTAGCTGTCCGCAGCTACAAAAACAGGCTATTCGCACACCTGCGAACAGCCTGTTCAACCCAGCGTTCTCCTAGTCCTGGAGAGCCTCGTAGCCTTCCTCGCCGGTGCGGACTTTGATTACGTTGTCCACATCGTAGACAAAGATTTTGCCATCACCGATGTTGCCGGTGTAAAGCGCTCTCTTGGCAGCAGTCACCACAAGGTCAACTGGCACCTCGCTCACAACGATGTCCACCTTCACCTTTGGCAGAACCGTCATGTCCATCGGAACTCCGCGGTATATCTGCGTCTTTCCATGCTGTACACCGCATCCCAGTACATTGGTGACTGTCATTCCAGTCACGTTGATTTCATTCATGGCTGTCTTAAGCTCGTCAAACTTGCTCCGTCGGGTGATGATTGTCACCATGTGGAACTTGGCATCCGGGCGGGCAGTAGCCTTGGCGACAGGAACTGCTTTTTCCATGCTGACAGCCTCTGTGGAACTCGTGGTCTCCCCTCCAAGCACCTGCGGAGCCATGCTGAACCCTGCGTAGCTTGAGTCAATACCATGCTCCAGTTTGTCCAGACCTATGACTTCTTCCTCACGGCTGGCCCTTAGTCCGTGCAGCTTCTTTATGAGCGTGAACGTGACGAGCATACAGGCCACAGTCCATGCAAGAATCGTGAACTCTCCCAGGCACTGCACACCAAGGTGATGGGCACCGCCGCCGTAGAACAAACCGCTATCCACGTTGAAAAGACCGTCGGAAAGAGTTCCCCAGATTCCGTTGGCAAGGTGTACGCCGACAGCTCCAACCGGGTCATCAATGTGAAGCTTGATGTCCAGGAACTCGACGACCAGCACGACAACTATACCAGAAACAATTCCGATTATGCTCGCGCCAAGGGCATCCACGGTCGCGCAGGTTGGGGTGATTGCCACAAGCCCCGCGAGAGAAGCGTTGAGCGTCATGGAAACATCAGGCTTGCCGTTTTTCACCCAGGTGAAAATCATCGTCGTGACACACGCAAGGGCAGGTGCGATTGTCGTCGTCGTAAAGACAGCGGCAAGGCCTCCGACACCGAGCAGCTGGGTACAGGCGGCACCGTTAAATCCATACCAGCCGAACCAAAGGATGAAGGTTCCAAGCGCGCCAAGGGTCAGGGAGTGGCCGGGTATGGCGTGAACCTTAGTCACCTTGCCGTCTTTGTCGTAGTCATATTTTCCAATGCGCGGCCCCAAGAAGATTGCGCCGATTAAAGCCGCAGTTCCGCCGACAGAGTGGATTGCAGCTCCTCCCGCAAAGTCAACGAATCCCAGCTGCACCAGCCAGCCCTGCGGGTTCCATACCCACCCGGCCTCTATAGGATAGACCACCGCCGAGATTACGGCAGAATAGATGCAGTACGCGCTGAACTTGGTTCTCTCCGCCATTGAGCCGGAGACAATAGTTGCCGCAGTCGCACAGAACACAAGGTTGAACACAAAGCTTGACCAGTCCATCGAAGGATCGGCAAACTTGGTGAACAGCTGCATGTTGGGCTTTCCGATAAAGCCGAAAATATAGTTCTCGCTCATCATCAGGCCGAATCCTAGCAGCATGAACATGGGCGTTCCTATACAGAAGTCCATCAGGTTCTTCATTATGATGTTGCCCGCGTTCTTTGCGCGGGTAAATCCCGTTTCCACCATCGCAAAACCGCACTGCATGAAAAACACAAGGGCGGCACCAATCAGGAACCATACGCTCCAAACTTCACTCATATTTTCCTCCAAAAAAAAGCCGCAGATTCCCTCTCCGTGCGGAAAGTTCTCTGCGGCACCTTTGCCTTTTTTCCTATGGCTTGAACCGCAGCACAAGCTGTCGGTTCTAAGTTAATTTACAAGGCACGTAAGCGTCCTTGTATAGTATGTTATGTCGCAAACGCAAATGCGTTGCTTTGTCAGCATTAACGGATGCTGAACAAAATATCTCCGTAGCTTGGGAACGGCCACATCTCCTTTGGTGTGATTGTCTCAAGCTCATCCACGCACAGGCGCAGCTCGTTCATCGCCGCAAATACATGCTCCCGGTAGAAGAACGCGGTCTTGCTGGAGTCACCCAACCCCGCAAGATTCTTAGCATCAAGGACTTCCTGCTCAAGCTTGCCGGTCTTGCTGTAAATGCAGCTTGTGAGGCTAGAGACCTTCTTGAGCATTGAGCTTTCGTAACTTGCGTCACACTCCGAGCACACGGCCTTTTTCAGGCTTATGGTCTCGGCAAGCTTGTTCGCATACTTGCTCGCCGTCGGAAGGATGTTCTTCTTGACCATCTCAAGCATCGTCTCCGCCTCGATGTTGATAATCTTGGAATAGTTCTCGTTGTGTATCTCAAAGCGGCTTTCCAGCTCCACCTTGCTATATACCCCGAACTTCTCAAAGACGCTGACGTTCTTGGCATCCAGTATATGGGACAGGGCTTCCGGCGTTGACTTGAGATTGTACAGTCCCCGCCTTTCCGCTTCCTGAACCCAAGACTCATCGTAGCCGTTTCCGTTGAAGATTATCCTCTTGTGTTCTTTTATAGTCTTGAGGATAAGCTCATGCAGGTCAGACTTGAAGTCCTTGGACTTCTCCAGTATGTCCGCGAACTTAGACAGCTCCTCCGCGACGACCGTATTCAGGAACACGTTGGCACAGGCGATGGACTCGCTGGAACCCAGCATACGGAACTCGAACTTGTTCCCGGTGAACGCAAAGGGAGAAGTCCTGTTGCGGTCGGTCGTGTCCTTGTTGAACTCAGGCAGGACGGTAACTCCAATCTGCATCTTCTCCTTCTCATGCTTGCCGTAGGGCTTTCCCTGCTCAAGACATTCCAGAATCTCGCTAAGCTCATCCCCAAGGAATATCGAGATGATAGCAGGCGGTGCCTCGTTAGCCCCAAGCCTGTGGTCGTTGCCCGCGCTCGCGACGGAGATGCGGAGCAGATCCTGATACTCGTCAACACCCTTTATGATTGCGCAGAGGAAGAGCAGGAACTGGGCATTGCTTTCAGGCGTCGCGCCCGGATCCAGAAGGTTCTTGCCGGTGTCGGTCGAGATGGACCAGTTGTTGTGCTTTCCGCTGCCGTTGACACCCGCGAAGGGTTTCTCGTGCAAAAGGCACACCATCCCATGACGGGCGGCAACCTTGCGCATCATCTCCATTGTAATCTGGTTGTGGTCACAGGCGATGTTCGTCGTGGAGAAAATCGGAGCAAGCTCATGCTGGGCAGGGGCAACCTCGTTGTGCTCGGTCTTGGCAAGGATTCCAAGCTTCCACAGTTCCCGGTTGAGATCCTTCATAAACTCCTGCACACGCGGCTTTATCATGCCAAAGTAGTGATCCTCAAGCTCCTGACCTTTGGGAGCCTTTGCGCCGAACAAAGTACGCCCCGTGTATATCAAGTCCTCACGCTTGTCATAGACGCTCTTGTCAATGAGGAAATACTCCTGCTCCGGCCCAACCGTCGTCTTTACGCTTGAGACAGCCTCGTTGCCCTCGAACAGTTTGAGCACGCGCACGGCCTGTTTGCTTATGGCCTGCATGGAGCGCAGGAGAGGAGTCTTTTTGTCAAGTGCCTCGCCAGTGTATGAGCAGAATGCCGTGGGGATGCAGAGCGTCCCGTCCTTTATGAATGCGTAGGATGTAGGATCCCATGCCGTGTATCCACGAGCCTCGAAGGTAGCGCGTATGCCCCCGCTAGGAAAGCTAGAAGCGTCAGGCTCTCCCTGCACCAGCTCCTTGCCGGAGAATTCCATTATGACCTTTCCGCCATCAAGCGGACTTATAAAACTGTCATGCTTTTCCGCAGTGATGCCGGTGAGCGGCTGGAACCAGTGGGTGTAGTGGGTCGCGCCTTTTTCAACCGCCCAGTCCTTCATCGCATTGGCGACAACGGCCGCGACAGATGCGTCAAGCTTCTCCCCACCGCGTATAGTCTTCATCAGCTGCCTGTATGTCTCTTTGGGCAGCTTCTCCTTCATAACCGTCTCATTGAAGACGTTCTCGCCAAAGATCTTTGTCACTTCGTCCATACCATTCCTCCAAAAAAAAGACGCTGCGTCCACTCCAGGTATAACTCCCGGAACGAATCTCAGCGTCTTTGCCATCTTACTTGTTTTTAAACGAAAAAAGGCCACAGAACTATTAATTCTGCGACCCCCTTGTCGTATGTGATTTAGGTTATACATCCTCGCAAAAAAAATGTCAAGTGCTTTTCAGATTTTTTTGCCGATAGCACCGTTGCCGTCAATGTCCAACTTGACAAGTTTTACAAAAAAATGTACAGTATATAAGAACAAAGACGTTCATTCGATTTGCTGATTTTTTATCGGTGAATGGAATGAATGTCTTTTTTTATGTTCTGAGAGGTTAAGATGTATACAGAAAAAGAAGTCCTGGATTATATTGCTGAAGAGGATGTAAAATTCATACGCCTGGTATTCTTTGACCTAAAGGGTGTGCAGAAGAACATTTCGATTATGGCGGAACAGCTTGAGGGAGCTTTCAAGAGAGGCATAGGATTTGACGCTTCAGCAATCTGCGGGTTTGAATCTGCCGAAAAATCCGACCTCTTCCTCTTTCCCGACCCCGCGACGCTTTCAGTCCTTCCCTGGAGACCCAGCTCCGGCAAAGTCGTAAGAATGTTCTGTTCCATCAGGTATCATGACGGCAGGGTATATGAGAAGGACTTTAGAACCAGGCTCCAAAACAATATACGGTCTATCCATGAGGAATACGGTGTGGACTTCCGCATTGGAACCGAAATAGAGTTCTATCTTT
>JAFTEK010000335.1 GCA_017453705.1 Treponema sp. | reverse complement strand
TCTATCTGGTGGCACACGATAGCACTATCTGGTGACACACGATAGCCCTATCTGGTGACAGGGTTTTCCTGCGGAAAGCCTGTGAGTTCTACTAGCTGACAGGCTGGCGGAGAGGGGGACTGCCCCGCCGTATGAGATGTATTCGGGGGAGTATGCGAATACGATTCCCCGGTCGGCGGTTCCAGAAAGCACCCCGGCCTTTCTGGAACCCAGGAACACATCTAGCATCATTTGTCATCCTCTCGGTTTACGCAGTGCATGTTGATTCCAAGGAGTGCCAGACATTCCAGTACCTTGTCCAGCTGGAGGGTGGGTTTGCCGTTCTCAAGCTCCGAGAGAAATCGTGTGCCAACATTGCACATCTGGGCTGTCTCCGCCTGGCTGAACCCCAGCGATGTGCGACGGGAACGAACGAGGTTGCCGATTTCCTTTGCTGATTCGACCTTCATACTTTTGATTATATCATTCCCGAACGGTAAAAACAAGGAAGTTTTACCGCGAAAGAAGGGCTTTTTTTACCGTTCGGGAAAGGGAATGTGGCTTCCTTGTCGGAAAGCCTATGAGTTCCCGCGTTGCAGAAACTTACGATAGTTCTATCTGGTGTAAGATGTCCGGCCTCTTTCCTTAGAAGCCTAGGCTGTCGTTCACGAGAATTACGTGGATTCTGTCCTTGTGGTGGGAGAAGCGTGTGATGAGAATCTGGCAGCAGATGGTGTCCGGGGACTTGCAGTTCATGCAGGAGCCTGTTTTGCTGCATGGGGTGGAAAGCCCGAACCTCTGTGCGTTGATGGGAGCCGCCACGTTTCTGGCGCGCTTCATCGCGCTGTCCACGTCCGCGCAGATTTTGTTCATGCTTACGATGAACAGAACCTTCTTGGGCCCCTGTGCTATGGCTGAAACCCTGTTGGCGTTCCCGTCTATGTTGATAATAACGCCGTCCTCGCTCATCGCGTTCGCACTGGAAAGAAATACATCCGCGTCGTAAGCCGCGAGCATCGCCGCCCGCTTGTCCTCGTATGCGTCCCGGTCGATGAACTTGTAGTTCCCTTTCTTGAGCGAGTCGGTAAGCCCTATCTCATGTATGCTCATGCCGCCGCCCATAGTGACGGTGCTTCCTCCCGGGATAAGCTCAAGTGCCTTCCTAAGGGCTTCTTCCTTGCTCGCCGCATAATGGCCGCTCATGTTCCTGGACTCAAGTCCTTTTATAACTTTTGTCGCCAGCAACTCATTCCGCTTTATTATGTTCTCGTTCATCGCACTATCTCCTTACACAGCGATTTTTCTTCTATTATAGTTTCATCATGCCATTCCGTCAATTCTCTCTCTGAGGGAACAGGGGAAAGGTAAGCCGTAAAATATAATTCCCCATAAGAAAGGTTTCCAACCATCTGTTATACGTCTGCTTGGCAGGCATGGCGGTATTCGAGGCCATCTTGACATCATAATATAACCGTGTTAAGTTATCACTGATGTCATGCAGGGGATAAAAAGTGCCGATGATGCAAGCCCCGAGCAGATCGAAGCGTTTTATGTGTGCAACCGAACGGGCGAAAGCCTTTTAAAAAAGGCCGTTGACGAAGGGGAGGCGGTTTCCGAAAATCCGCGCCTCGATGTAGGCATCCTTGTCTCGGGACTGTGGGGTTGCATTGAATCGATTCTCCTTAAAAAGAGCGATGCCGCATATTGGAAGACCGGCAAGGCCTTTACAAACCGATTCATCGACCTATGAATGAAAAGCATTTTCAAGGAGGAAGCATGACGATTCTGGTTCTGAACGGAAGCCCGCGCAAAAACGGAAATGTCTCAAACAGATTGAAGAAGGAATTGGAAAAGTACCCGAACGAAACGGTCGTGTGGGAGGATGTTTGCGACTTGCAGTTTTCGTTCTGCAAGGGCTGTATGGCATGCCGCTCAAAAGAAGCGTGCGTTCTGCCGAACGACGACGCGCACAAAATCGCCGATGAGATAAAAGCGTGCGACATGCTGTTTGTGGGAACGCCTGTCTATTGGGGTAACATGAATGGGAAGCTCAAATCGCTTTTCGACAGGCTCGTGGGCGTTCTGATGGCGGAATCAAAGCGGGGAATCCCCATTCCGCTCCACAGGGGCAAAAAGGCGGTCGTCGTCACGAGCTGCACGACGCCGTTCCCGTTCAACTATCTGTGCGGTCAGTCGGGCGGAGCGTTCCGGGCGGTAAAGGAAATCCTAAAATCCTCAGGTTTCAAAATCGTGAGGAAGGTACATGTCTCGAATACAAAGCGAAGAGCAAAATGAGGAGGGTATTGCTGATTGGTTTGATGCTTTTGTGCGCCTAGAGCGGGACTGCCCTGACTTTGTGCCTAAAACAGCCTAGAATTGCCTTGACTTTGTATCAGAAGTCGCATAAAATTGCCCTGACTTTGTGCAGAAGGAGGGCTTGGAATGAGCTTTGAGCGAAACATACTGCGGGAACTTAGGGACTGGAGGGCTTCTGAATACAGGAAGCCCCTTGTGCTCCGGGGAGCCAGGCAGGTTGGTAAGACGACCGCCATCAAGGAGTTCGCCAAGGAATTTGACTGCTTCATCTACCTGAATCTGGAAAAGGAAGAGGACAGGGAGCTTTTCAACAGCTCTCTGGACGCGAGAAAGCTATTCCAGTTTATCTGTCTGGAACGGAACATTACGCCGACAGGCAGCACGCTCCTTTTCATCGATGAGATACAACATTCGCCTAACGCGGTCATGCAGATGCGCTATTTCTACGAGGAGCTTCCCGACCTCTTCGTTATCAGCGCGGGCTCTCTGCTTGAAATCATGATGGACATGCACAAGATAAGCTTCCCGGTCGGGCGGGTGGAATACCGCTATATGTTCCCGATGTCGTTCGAGGAATTCCTTCGTGCAATTGGTGAGCATAACGCGCTTGGATACCTGGGCACTGTTCCCGTCCCTCAGATTGCCCATAACAAGCTGAGCGGCTTGTTCAGGCTGTACACATTCGTAGGCGGAATGCCTGAGGCTGTCGCCCGCTATAAGGAAACGCAGGACTTAAGCCAGGTGTCCGATGTGTACGAGGCTCTCTTCTCCGCGTTCAAGGATGATGTTTCAAAATACGCGAGGAATGTGGGGGAAACGAATATCATCCGCCATGTGATAGAAACTTCCCCGATGGAGACAGGCAACAGGATTACATTCGAGAGATTCGGGAATTCGGGCTATAAGTCAAAGGAGATAGGGGATGCCCTCAGGACTTTGGAACGCGCGATGCTTTTGTATCTGAGATACCCGGTCACGGAACCTGTGCTTCCATTCGCCCCTGACCTCAAGCTCCGCCCTCATCTGCAATTCCTGGACTCAGGGCTTCTGAACCATGCGCTCGGAATCGCAAGCTGGTATTTCAAAGAAGAAAGCCTGAGCGACATCTACAGCGGAAAGCTCGCCGAGCAGGTGGTCGGTCAGGAGCTTCTTGCGGCAAACAGCAGGAGAATCGACAAGCCCCTGTTCTGGACTAGGGAGAAGAAGCAGTCCAATGCCGAGGTGGATTTCCTCTTTGCAAAGGACGGCGAGGTGTTCCCTGTTGAGGTGAAAAGCGGAAAGACAGGAACGCTGCGCTCGCTCCACTCGTATCTGGAGAATTCAGGATGCAGCATAGGAATTCGTCTGTACGGCGGGGAATATTCCATAGAACAGGCCAAAACGCCTGTGCAGAAAAAGCCGTACACTCTTGTCAACCTGCCCCTCTACTGCGCCGCCCGGCTGGGGGACTACCTTGCGCTCATGCAATCATCGGCGCGGTGATGGTTCCCTCTGGGCAAGTGGTGCCGCCGTCCTGTGTCCGTAGTGCCCATCACAGAACCGGCTCGATGTGTTTCCTGATGAAATCGACCCGGTCAAATACCGTTGGCGTGAAGTACGACGCAACCGCGACCACGATGTTACTCGCCGGGTTGACATAGATGACATTGCCGCTGTTGCCGATGGCAGCGTAGATGTTCTTCGTGCGGTCGATAATCCACCACAAGTAGCCGTATTCCATGTTCTGATAGTGCCTTCCGGTGCTTATGCGGGGTATGGTCATCTCCTGAATCCATTCCGGGGAAATCAGCTGCCGGTCGGCATGTCGGCCTTTGTTCATGCAGAGCAGTCCGAGCTTTGCCATATCTCCTGCGGACATGCACAGGCCGTAGCCCGGTGTTCCCAAGCCTTGCAGGTCGCTGAACCAGATGTTCTTCTTTGGTGTCTTTTCTATCGTAAAGCGTTTGTGCTCTTCTGCAGTTCGTGCGGTATAGTTTGTGTGCTTTGCGATGCCAAGCGGGGCAAACAGGTGCTCGTTGGCGTAATCAACGGTCTTCATGCCTGTCGCCTTGTGCAGGATTCCTGACAGGATGTGGAGGCAGACTGTCTGGTAGCGGAACTCGCCGGTCAGGCCGCGCCGCCCGCCCAGGAAGTCGAGTGATGCGTATGTCCAGTTGCCGCTTGAGCATACTTTTGCCCAGGGGTCGCCCTTGCACTTGTAGGGGGCGGTCATCGTCAGCAGGTGGCGTATCGTGACTTCGTGGATTGTTTTTTCGCCCCGCTTGACAGTGTACTCCGGGAAGTACTCGAGAACTTTGTCATCGATGCCTTGTATCTGCCTTTTGTCCACGGCGATTCCGACAAGCAGCGACATGACGCTTTTGGTCACGCTCATTATGTGCGTGCAGTCGTCCGCATGGTAGCCGTTCCAGCAGTCGGAATAGACCTCCTCGCCCTCCTTGTAGACGGTGACCTGGCAGATGTTCGGCTGTTCCCGCGCTATCAGCTCATGCAGTGCTTCTGTATCCATACAATCAACGCTCCTGTTGCTCATATTGCGCTGAGTATGCTGATTGATTTTTAATATGTCAAGGACATTTCCGTCAGCAATGCGTCTATTACAGCTCCAGCCGCATGTCCTTGTATTTGTGCTCCTTGTCCGCGAAGCCGAGTTTTTTGTAGAGGCCGTTTCGTCGCCGTTTCAAAAGTCAGATTGTTCATCATATCATCACCCCTTGTTATTGTAGACCATATACAGGTAGCAGCCTCTGCGCAAGGAGCGTCTTCCCCGTGTGCGATGCCCCGGTTACAAGGAAGTTTGTAGACAAAATTCTACATTTCATGCGTATGCTTTTGTCGTAGATTATGGGCAGGAAGGGGGAACAAAGCGGCTGTTGGTCGCTTTCCCCTCCATAATCTATTTACGGAGGCCATACTATGGCAGACTCTTTAATGA
>JAFTEK010000334.1 GCA_017453705.1 Treponema sp. | reverse complement strand
TTCCCGGTCAACTGCTCGGTCGTAAAGGACTACATAGAGGTAACGGACTCCGCCAAGAAGCCCCTCTCCTTCAAGGCCGTGCAGGAGGACAAGTCCTGCATCCGCCTTACGCTTGACGAGAAGCCTTCCGAGGACAGTGATGTGACAGTCACCCTCAAGAAGGGGGCGATGGCGGACAAGGACTGCTACCCCACTTCCAGCGACAGACAGAAAAGATTCCATACCCTGGTCAAGTTCCGTGTCACCAACGTGGACTGGCGGGTGAACCGCAGGGACGATGACGGCGACTTTCCTGTGTACATAAGTTTTTCCGCCCCGCTCAAAGAAGGCAGCGAGGAGGAGGCAGCAAAGCATATATCAACATCCCTTGGCATCAAGCTGGGCAAGGAGAACCTTGCCATCACAGGCCGCTGCCTGACGGTCTCCAAGCTTGGGGTGAGCTATAACGACAAGTATACCCTTACGATTGCAAAGAGCATGACCGACATCTACGGCAGGCAGCTAGGGCAGGACTACAGCCGCGAAATTACTGTTCCCTCTCCGGGAAGCTATGCCATTTTCCAGAACTCAGGCTTCAAGGCACTGGAGGCAAATTCGGCTCCCAGCATAGTCTTTTATCACCAGAACATAAAGGCAGGCTCATGGTACAAGCTGGACAGCCTGACAAGCGGCAACGGAGGCAAGTCTGCCGGCATCTCAAAGACATTCACCCTTGACCCCTCCAGGATAGAGCAGAACAAGAAAATCACCCAGATTGTTGACCTGCGCCCATTCCTTGATGAGAGGGACGGCATCTACAGGGGGGCTGTCAAGTTCACCGCCCACATCGTGTATGAGTACATACAGACATGGGGAGAGAACAAAGGCAAGCCCCGGCTGGAGGAGATGGACAACGAGCAGATTTTGCAGGTGACTGACCTGGGAATCACTTCCCGCTACGGTTACAACAGGGCAGCCTTGTATGTGACTCACCTTGCTGACGGCAGCCCTGTCTCTGGAGCGACCGTGA
Organism: Treponema sp.; assembly: GCA_017453705.1. Classification (GTDB taxonomy): domain Bacteria; phylum Spirochaetota; class Spirochaetia; order Treponematales; family Treponemataceae; genus Treponema_D. Next base: position 7,411 of record JAFTEK010000334.1, on the reverse strand, counting down.
GCGCGTACTTTATCCCATGGGACAACAATGACTGGGAGGCAAAGATACTCACAGGCAGCTACAAGTCCATTGCGTCCGCCAGCACGAACAAGGACGGTGTCGCAGAGCTGGATCTTTCCGCAGGAGGCGACAGGAGCCTTTTGGACGAGAGTGACAAGGGAACTCTCTACTTTGAGGCAAAGACAGCCGATGACCGCGTGATATATACCCCAGGCTATTCCTATGGCGTGACACGCTGGAAGGGACAGAAAACCCTCATTATGGACGAGGAAGAAATCGAGACGGACAGCCACAAGCGGATGGTCGCCTACGGATTCAGCGACAGGAGGCTCTACAAGCCGGGCGAGACCGTCTCCTTCACCTTGATTGACCGCAACCTTAGCAGGGACGGCAGGTATTCCGTTCCTGCAGGTGATGAGACGAAATATACCATAAAGATGACCGATGGCGGCTGGCGGAACCCCAAGGTCATTTACTCTGGCGAGGGCAAGCTTGACGCTGACGGCATGATGAGCGTGCAGATAAAGCTGCCGGAGGACATTGCCCCCGGAGGCTATACGATAAGCTACAGCCGCAAGTGTGCCGGAACAGAGCAGACCCAGAGCGAGAGCATTGACGTGCAGTTCTTTGAGAAGCTGCGCTTCGAGGCTTCCACTTCCATCGCTGACATCACATACTTCAAGGGTGACACCCTTACTGCCGACGTGCAGGCAAGCTATCTGGGCGGCGGCAGCATGGGGGCGGCCGAGACACGCTCATTCTGGTCAAGCGACATAGGTCTTTTCCTTCCCAAGGGCGATGACTACGCAGGAATGAGCTTTACCCCTCTGGAGCACAAGCTCTGGCACAATTCCCACGGAAACGAGCGGGGAAGTCTGGATGCGGACGGCAAGGCCTCTTCCAGCCACAGCACGGCGGACGATTCCTTTGACGGCTTTCCCCGCGCCTACATGGTGGAAACCCAGGTGACTGACAGCGGCAACCAGGCCATAAAGACGACTGGCAGCGTCATTGTGCATCCCGCCCGCTATTACCTGGGCATAGGGGAGGCCAAGAAAAACGGCAGAAAGTCGGGCTTCCCCAAGAAAGGCGAGCAGATTTCCTTCTCATATACCGCCATCACGCCTCTTGAAAAGCTCCCCTCCGCAAGTGACCGTGGGAGAAACTCCAAGATTAAGATGGAGCTTGTGCATGAGAGCTGGAAGAGCATACAGGAGATGAACGACCGTGGCGTGGTGTCCACCCGCTGGGAGCGCAACCTTGTCACCGAGGAAGAGAGGGAGCTTTCCTTCCCTTCTTCTGCCAAGCCCGCAAACTTCTCCGTCAAGCCCAAGGAGGGCGGGGTATATAAAATCCGCCTGTCCGCGACTGACGGCAAGGGCAACAGCGTTGTAAGCGAGAGGAGCTTCTACGTCATCTCAAGCGACTGGTACTACAGGGGAAACAATGCAGACTCCATAGGCTTGCGGGCGGACAAGGAAGAGTACAACGTCGGCGACACCGCGAGCATCCTCTTGGAGTCCCCGCTGGAGAAGGGCAAGTACCTTCTCTGCGTGGAGCGTGAGAATCTTATTACTCATAAAATCATAAGCATAGACTCGCCTGTCTCAGAAGTCAAAATTCCGATAGAAGAAAGCTACGTCCCGGTTGTATACGTTTCCCTCTCCTCTTTCAGCGAGAGCGGAGGCAAGACTGGGGCGGAGGAGCTTACCCATAGCGTCTTTGGCGTGACAAGTTTGAACGTCAGCACTAAGAGCCGGGCGATTGACGTGGAAATCCGTGCCGACCAGAAGAGCTACGAGCCGGGCGGCAAGGTGACTCTGACCCTCCGCGCGACCAAGGACGGCAAGCCTGTCCCCAACGCCCGCATTGCGCTCCAGGCTGTGGATCGCGGTGTGCTCGACTTAATCGGCTACCATGTGGAAAACCCGCTTGACCGCTTCTATGCCAGATGGCTCTTTAACAACGGTATTTCAGGCGGTGACTCCCGCTCCCTCCTCATGGCACAGGAGGAAGTGACAGAGGAAGCCGAGGCGGAGATGGCAATGGCCACGAACGGTACGCGGATGATGTACAAGTCCGCTGCCATGGCAGACGGTGCATATATGGAAGAGGCGATGGACGAGGACGCGGGCGGAAATTCCAGCGGCATGAAAGTCCGCAAGAACTTTGCTTCCACAGCCTATTACAATGCGTCGATAGTGACCGGAAAGGACGGCAAGGCGACCGTCGCGTTCACGCTGCCTGACTCGCTCACGGCATACAGGCTTACTGCTGTCGCAGTGAGCTCGGACAGGTTCGGCCTTGCCGAGGACGAGATAAGCGTTGCCACCCCGCTTTCCGCCCGCTCCGTCCTGCCGCGTGTCCTGCGCCTTGATGACGAGGGGGAGGCCGGCCTTACCATCTCCAACCTCAAGTCCTCCGCCTCTACTGTCAATGTCACGCTGGAAGTCCTTGAGGGACTGGATGCCATGGACGAGGTGCAGGATCCTTCATCTGTGCAGAAGCTTCCCGGCAAGGCCAGCGTCAAGGGCAAGAACACAAAGAAGCTCAAGGTTCCTGCCGGAACGACCAAGCCGCTGATGTTCAGCATACAGGCAGAGAAGCAGGGCTGGATAACGCTTGTCTTTACCCTCACAGGGAATGATATAAACGAGAAGATTGTCCTCCCGATAGAGATAGAAAAGCCCTATATCTATGAGACGGTCACGACTGTCGGCTCTGTCGCTGACGGTGAGGATACGGCAAGGGAGCTTATAGTCCTGCCTGCCGATGCTGAGGATGGACGCGGCAGCCTGTACGTGCAGCTTGATCCGACCAGACTTGGTGTCCTGCGCGAGGCGGTGAGTTATGTCTTCCACTACCCCTACGGCTGCCTTGAGCAGCGGTCTGCGGCTACACTCCCCCTTGTGGCGTTCGGCGACTACATAAAGCTCTTCGGACTGGAAAGCGAGGTCGTGCATCCCAAGGGGGTCGCAGAGGGAGAGATACGCTCGTGGGCGGACTACCAGAGGAGCGACGGCGGCTTCCCGTACTGGCCGGGCGGAACGGAGAGCAGTCCCTACGTGTCCATGCGGATAGCGGAGATAGTCGCTCTCGCCAAGGATAACGGCATCCCCTCCGGGGGCATAAGGCAGAAGGCACTCGCCGACTACCTGACAAAATATGCGGATGAGATGCTCAGGCAGAACCCGGACAGGGCATGGTCACTTTACAGCGCGGCTTATGCTTTGTATGCGGCTGACCGTATTGGCGGCAAGGCGGACATGTCCCTCTTGGACAAACTTCTTGCCTCCGATGAGTCTGACGTTGAGACGCTCGCCCTCGTGGGATTGACTTATCAGAGCAAGGGAGAGGCAGAGAAGGCTCGTGCGGCCGCCGTGAAGATGCGCTCGTTCACCCGCCTTACAGCCAGAGGAATCGATATAACCGGCAAGTATGAGGGACACCGCTGGTGCTTCTTCAATGACAGCTCGGAGAAATACGCACTCTACCTCCAGTTCTTCACCAAGTTTGACACCAAGGCGGAGATAAACCAGCATCTGGTCTACGAGCTGCTCAAGATGCAGCGGGCAGGCAACGGCTACTGGAAGTCCACTGCCGCGACAAGCCGCGTCCTCATCGTGCTGAACAGTTACATCAAGGCGAACAATCTTGAGGGACTGGACTATACGGCGCAGGTTCTCTTGGCAGGGAGCAAGCTTCTGGACGGTTCCTTCAAGGGCGTGACTGCCCAGGCCGTGGAGAAGGAAATTCAGTTTGGCGAAGCAGGTCTTAAGAAGAAGGAGCGGGGCAAGGAGCTGGCTCTTGATTTTGGCAAGAGCGGAAGCGGCACCCTCTACTACACCGCATCCATGCGCTACGCCATTCCTGCAAGCAAGCAGGAGGCGCGCGACGAGGGTATCTGCGTGTACACGGAGATAGTGGACGCTGAGACGGGAGAGAAGGTTTCCGGCGACAAGCTCGTGTCCGGCCGCCTTTACCGGGAGACCGTCTGTGTTTCCTCCACGATGGATCTGGAGTTTGTCGCCCTGCGTGCACCTGTTCCGGCCGGGGCGGAGATACTGAATTCCGCCTTTGTCACGACGATTTCCGCGCCGGAAAGCCCTGCTTCCAAGGACGAGAAAGCCGGCCCTTGGTGGTATAACAGGAACTACGGGCTTTCCTACAAGAAGATTTACAACGATGAGATTCAGTACTTCTGGAACTACATGAGGCGGGGCAGCCAGAACGTGGAGTTTGTCTTCCGTGCGACACGGACGGGCAGCTACAACACCCCTGCCGCCACAGCCGAGTGCATGTACGAGGAGGAAATCTTCGGACGCTCCGACGGCAAGGTCTGGAAGATAGGTGAGCGATAGGACATACCGGGACACGGTGCCAATCGATGAGAATCGTTGTCTACAGCACGAATCCAAGCCGCTTTGAGCTGGCTGACTACCAGATTACAAGCTTCCCGTCACGTGCCAGTGACTGGGAGTCGGTGGCCGCCATGTACCCCGCCCATCAGTTTGTGCTTGCAAGCCAGTTCCCCGGTTCCTTCCTGCTTGACATCACGGCGGACGGAATCGGAAAGAAAGCCCCCTCGGTAGAATACGTCATACTGCGGGGGACAAGCCCTGCCGCGCTCGCGGACGAGATAGCTTCCCTTGCCCCAGACCTTGCAATCGCATATTCCTTCTGGGAGCCGCCCTTTGACTGGCTTTCCCTGAATGACTCGATGATTGGGGAAAGGCTTCGCGCAAGCGGCATACGGACGGTATGCAATCCTTCGTCCACCCAGCATCTCTGCTTTGACAAGGCGGAATTCTCACGCTTTTTGTCGGCAAAGGGCTTCGCACATGCCAAGTCTGTCCATGTCAAGAGGGAGCTTTACTGGAGCGAGCGGGGCAGCAGCGCGATAGAAAGCAACGTCTACAAGGAATATATCTTTCAGGAACTGGAAAAGCTGCATTATCCTGTGGTCGTCAAACCCGCATACGGACTCAGCTCCTACTCCATGCTCAAAGCCGTCTCTCCCCGGCAGGTGATTGCATGCTTGAACTCAGGCAAAACCAAGACGGACAGTCTGGTGGAGGAGTACATTGACGGCATACAGGCCGGGGCGGAAATCTATGGGCGGGCAGGGGCGTATACTGTCCTACCGCCCTTCCTTTTTTCCACGGACAAATGGGGCATCACCAGTCCCAAGCAGGGAATCAAGCTGGGGCCTGTGACGGTGGAATCTGCGGACGGCTTACCAAAAAACAGCCAGTCGGGGGGCGTGAGCGATTGTGTTCCTGCGTCCGGCTTACCTGGGGGCAGTCTCGCCTCTACTGCCCTTGGTCTGAAGGAGTCGCTTGCCGGGCTGGAAAAAATGCTTGCCCGCCTTGCCACGGAGCTGGAGGTAGATGGGCTTGCCCAAGTGGATTTGGTCTTCTCTGACGGTGAGTGGCACATAATAGAGGTGAACCCAAGGCTTTCCGGTCTGAGCGACACGGATGCCGCCTCGACAGGTGTTCTGCCGATACATCGTCTGCTGAATCTGGCGTTGGGAAATTACGGCAGCCCGATTTATCCCGCCCGCTCCCGTCCAGTCTGCAACTTCAAGATACCGATAATGCCACAGGGAGACTTGGAGCGTATCGCCGCCCTCCCCTATATCCGCGCGGTCAGGCAGCTGGAGAACAAGGTCGCCCGCCAGAAGCGTGAGGTCGGTTACTCGGAGATTCTCATCGAGGGCGAGGGGGGCTTCGTTGACATAATCCGCCATCTGGAGGAGCTGGAAGCCTTATTCCCCGGAATTGTTGACAAGACTTTCAATGCCCAGCTTAAGGAGATGGCGGGACTGCTGGGCTAGGGGTAGGAGGTGATGGCGAGCTTGATTTTCAGGTTTGCTTGCAGAAATATTGCAGATTTGTTTATATAAATTTTGTTTATTTAATTTTTTTTGTAGAAATTTTGCTAATTTCTTGATTTTTCTTTGTAGATTTGATACTCTGTTTGTAGAAATTTTGTAGAAATGGAAAATGTATGAATTCGGACGATTTAACAAGCTTGGTCAGGGAAATACAGAGAACAAAGTGTGAAAGACAGAATATTGAAGTCAAAAAGGCTGAGAAAGGCACTCCAAAACGTCTGTACGACACATTTTCCAGTTTCGCGAACCAGCGCGGGGGCGGGACAATCGTTTTTGGAATTGATGAAGACCAGGGCTTTATTTTGACTGGAGTTCATAACCCGCAGGATTTACAGAAAGATGTCACGAACCAGGCCTTGCAGATGGAACCGGTCGTACGGCCTGTTTTCACTGTTGCCGAGATTGATGGAAAAGTCATTGTGAGCGCGGAGGTGGCCGAATGTGATGACTTTGACAAGCCTTGCTATTACCGCGGTGTCGGAAAAATGAAAGCCTCTTATGTCCGTGTTGGCGATGCCGACATTCCGATGACCGATTACGAAGTCTACAGCTACGAGGTCTTCAAGCGGAAGATTCAGGATGAGCTTCGTCCGGTTGAAAGGGCGGGGAAGGATTCATTTGACAAAGAACGGCTCGGCGAATATTTTTCCGCGCTACGGAGGACGAAACCTCTCCTGGCAAATCAAAGCGAAGAAAAGATTTTGCAATTACAGGGAATTACCGATAGGGGGATTCCGACTGTGGCTGGAATCATGTTGTTTGGTGAATATCCGCAGGCCTATTTCCCTCAGCTTTCTGTGACTGCTGTTTCCGTTGATGGATATGAGATAGGAAATAGCCTTTCTGACACAGCACGGTTCATTGACAACCAGCGGTTTGAGGGTGGTATTCCCCGTATGCTGGAGGATTCCATGTCTTTTGTCCGTAGGAACACAAAAACAGCGACCATTATAAACGAAGATGGAAGGCGGTCTGACAGGAACGAGTATCCAATGATTGCTGTTCGAGAGATTGTCTTAAATGCACTGATTCACCGAGATTACAGCCTGCACACAGAGAATTCCCCGGTGAGGATAATGATTTTCAAGGATAGGCTGGAAGTGGAGAATCCCGGTGGTTTATATGGTCGGATGACGATGGAAGAGCTTGGCAAGACTGCTGGCGATACACGGAATCCGTTTATAGCTGGTGCTTTGGAAGTCATTAAGATTACGGAGAACCGTTTTTCTGGAATTCCGACAATCAAAAGCGAGATGGAAAAAGCTGGGCTTCCGGAACCTGTTTTTGCTAGTGTGCATGGGTGTTTCAAAGTAACGTTGTACAATAAGTCTGTTGGCTTTGCTGCAGTTGCAGATGTTGCTTTTGATGGGATTTCGGAAAAACTTCTTGATTTCTGCTTTGTTCCCCGGAGCCGGGAGGAAATCGCTGCCTTTGTGGGGGTAAAGACGGTTTTCTATGCCGTAGAGCATTACATAAAACCGCTTCTCCTTTCCGGGAAGCTTCGCATGACGA
>JAFTEK010000333.1 GCA_017453705.1 Treponema sp. | reverse complement strand
GCGCGGAGTCCTGCCCAAGCTGGATCTTTTGAACTCGCAGATTTCATACCAGAACGCACAACTCGCCCTAAACAACGCAAAGACAAGCCTTGCAAACGACATGGCAACATTTAAAAACCTTCTGGGAATCAGCCAGGAGAGGAACCTTGAGCTTTCCGGCAGCCTTGATGACTACATAGGTCTGTCTGATTTGTCGATTTCTGACAGTCCTGCCACGTCAAACAGCATTGCGTCACTGGAAAAACAGGTTGAGATTGCCCAGAATTCACTCATGGCAACGCGCCTGTCCGCATGGGCACCGAGCCTTTCCGCAGGCTATTCCTACAGCCTGTCCACAACTACAGACTCAGACAGTGACTGGAACAAGGGGGGGACTTTTTCCCTGGGGGTGTCCATCCCTATCGACGGTTTTTTGCCTTGGTCCAGCGGTGCTCAATCCATTGCCAAGCAAAAGGACAACCTTGAGCTTTTGCAAATGCAGCTTCAGGATGCAAAGAACACAAGGAGCATCAATATTGACAACGGACTTAACCAGGTAAAAACCTTGATTTCTACCATAGAACTAAGAAAACAAAGCCTGGAGTTTGCACAGGAAACATACAAACTGACCCTTGAAGCCTACAACAATGGAACAAAGGATATACTCGCGCTGCAAAACGCGAGGAACAATCAGCTGGAAGCTGCCGTCAACCTTAAAAGCCAGGCCTACAATCTGGCAGTCGCACTGTTGAACTTGGAGAATTCACTAGGGGTTCCATTTGGAAGTCTTTCAGGTATTGACGAGTAAGCTTATAATAAAATAAAATTAAAAACATAACACAAGGAGGCCTGTGTTGAAAGGCATCATCAAGATTGTCATTGCTCTTGCTATTTGTGCAGCCGTGATTTTTGCGGCCTTAGCATACATGAAAAAATCCAGCGGCTCCAAACAGATGGGAGGTTTCGGAGGCCCAGGAGGAGCTTCAGGAGCACCAGGTGGAGCTTCAGGAGCTCCGGGAGCGGCGGCAGGAAATACACCGGGCGGTCAAGGCGGCAAGTCAGGCAGCGCTCCCTCACAGGGAGGGAAGTCCGGTGGCGCACAATCACAGGGCGGCAAGCCCAGCGGCGCGATGACAGCGGGGAAGTCCGGCGGGATGCCGGGCAGCGGCTCGTCATCCAACTCCGCCAACTTGATTTCAGTCCGCACTCTCACTGCGGAAATAACCCCGCTCCAAGATTATGTAAACACCATAGGGGAAATAGAGCCGACAAGCAGCGTGGACGTGTTCCCTGACATAGGGGGGAAAATTCAGTCCGTCAGCGTAAACCTAGGCTCTTATGTCAAGAAAGGGGCTGCCCTAATGAAAGTAAACCCATCCACACCGGGAACCCAGTATGCGCTCAATACTGTCTACGCACCGGTTTCTGGCACAGTGACTGCCCTCAAGGTCAAGCAGGGCAACACCGTCACAGCAGGAACAGCCGTTGTCACAATAGGAAACGTTGATGAGCTGCAAGTCACAGCGAGTATCCCGGAACGCAATGTGGCTTCCCTAAAGAAAGGTCTTAAGGCGGACATAACGCTGGAAGCCTATCCCGGACAAGTCTTTAAAGCAACGGTTGTAAGGCTTTCGCCAGTTGTTGACAGCACAAGCCGCACCAAGTCCGTTACCCTTGAGTTTGACAAAAAAGACGGAAGGATAAATGCCGGTATGTTTGCCACTGTCAAGCTCTATACGGATGTCTATGACGGCTCCCCTGTCATCCCGGAGACAGCAGTTTTGGAGAAATCCGGCACTAAGTACATATATGTGGTAAACTCGGACGGAACAACTGTAAACCAGAGGACTATAACACTTGGACACAGCGTGGACGGATATGTACAGGTAAAAGAAGGTGTCTCCATTGGGGAAAAGATGATCATAGAAGGCATGAATTCCCTTGGAATAGGCTCATCTATCCGGGAAGTCTCTGCGAGCAAATAAGGGCGGGATAAAATATGTTAAGTGAAAAGACACTGCGCCACCCCATCCTTATGATGATGATCTTCCTCATGCTGCTGATAATCGGATTGTTCACGATATCCAACATTTCGATTGCACTTTTCCCGGAAATAGAAATGCCGAACCTGACGATTTCGGCAAGCTACACAAACGCCGACCCGGAATCAGTGGAGAACTCAGTCACAAAGCCTATTGAGAACGCCCTTGTTTCCCTGAGCAACCTACAGTCCATAACATCCACATCGTCCGAAGGCAGCAGCAGGGTCTCGCTGGAGTTCTCTTATGGAACCGACCTTGACCAGGCGACTACCGATGTGCGCGAGAAACTGGACAGAGTTACAAGATCACTTCCTGAGAATGTCACGCCGACAATTTTCAAGATGAATATGTCCTCGGACTCCATAATGAGGATTGCCTTGCGCGGAAACAGGTCTGCGGATGATCTTAAGCAGTACGCGGAGAACGTAGTCACGGACATACTGGAGCAGGCGGACGGAGTTGGCGAGGCTTCCGCGATGGGAGGGCGCACCAAGCTTGTCCGTGTGGAGCTGGAGCTGAACCGCCTTCAGGCTTATGGCCTTACCCTGTCACAGGTTTCTTCATCCCTGGCCAAGCAAAATGTGGATCTTGGGGGAGGTTCCATCACCGAGGGAACGATGGACTATTCCATAAGGACAGCGGGTCTTTATTCCAGCATTGACGAAATCAACAACACTGTCGTCACCACAAAGAACGGATACGACATAAAGCTATCAGACCTAGGCCGTGCATACATGGGCTACAGTGATGCATCCAACGAAGTCTACATCAATGGCCAGCCTGGGGTATATATATCCATAAGCAAACAGTCCGGTGCCAATACAGTCACAGTGGCAAACGCAGTCTATAAGAAGATTGACGAAGTAAAAAAACTCCTTCCGTCTGACATTTCACTAGAAATCATAAGCGACTCATCGGAATCCATCCGCGACACTCTGAACACACTTCTTGAGTCCGCCATACAAGGTCTCATACTTGCAGTAATAATTCTATACATATTCCTGTGCTCATTTAAGAGCACGATAATCATCGCGATATCCATCCCCCTCTCGATAATCATAACAGTCCTGTGCATGAATTTCATGGGGATAACACTGAACCTTATCACGCTAACAGGTCTTATCCTAGGAGTGGGTATGATAGTCGATGCTTCCATCGTCATGATAGACAACATCTACACATACCGATCCAGAGGAGCAAAACCGCACGTTGCCGCAATACTAGGAAGCTCGGAGATGCTGATGTCCGTATTCTCCGGGAACCTTACGACGATATGCGACTTTATTCCATTCCTATTCTTCCTGAAAGATTTAGGCATGATGGGGCAGCTTTTCAAGGGAATTATCTTTACTGTCGTTATAGCCCTTGTATCATCCCTCTTTGTCGCGGTATTCCTAGTCCCGGTCCTGGCAGGATATTTCTTCCCATTGACAAACAGGAACGAAAAGCCTGTACGCACCCCCATCTTTAGGATCCTGTATGCGAGCCTAAACAAGGTACAGGACTTTATACGGGACAAAATCTACAGGCCGGTTCTAAAAACTGCATTGAACAATCGTATTATCACGATAATGATATGCCTTACCGCTTTTATTGTCTCAGTCATGATGGCATTTACCATGCGTATAAGCATGATGACTGGAGGAACAGACTCATCCGTAACACTCAGGATAAGCCTTCCTCTTGGAACGACTCTCTCAGAGACATCCCGTGTGGTCAACGAATTCCAAGAGATTATAAAGGACGAGGTTAAGGGTTACAAAACCCTGATTGTAACAACAGGCTCTGGAGGCCGCAACGGTAGCAGCAATAGCGGTTCCATAGAAATAGTCCTGCCAGAAAGCTCCGAGCAGATAGACAACTCCCAGACCATACAGAGCAAGCTCCGCCCCCACTTCACAGACTTTCCATCGGCGACATTCAGCTTTGGCCGTGGTATGAGGCAGCAGATGGCAGGTGATGACCTGGACGTGGTTGTTCGCTCCTCCAGCCTAAAGGATGCCATGACCGTAGCCGAGCAAATTGCCGATGTTATGAATTCCATTGAGGACATAGGAGAGGCTTCTATTGACACGGACAACGGACTCCCACAGCTTGAGATAATAATAAACCGGGAAAGGGCTTACAACTTTGGAGTGAGCGTCAGTGCTGTAGCTAGCGAGATACAAGCCTGTATAGAAGGAAAGACCGCCACTACATTCACACAGGGAGGCGATGACTACTCGGTAAAAGTCATGCTCCGCGATGAGGATGTAAAATCCGTACCAGACTTGGAGCAGATTTTCGTACAGGGTTCAAAGGGTCTGGTCGCTGTATCCAATATTGCAACCGTAAATAAGGGCTATGGGCCTGTCTCAATCCGCAGGGAAAACCGCAGCAGAATCGTACATGTAACGGCGGGAATCCTTACGCAGACAAACGCTAATGTCGTGGAAGATATGATAAAAGACAAAATCGCGGACACATTCGTAATCCCCGACAATGTTAGTGTAAGCTATGAAGGTTCCTGGAAGACAATGAACGAGCAGGGGTTCGTATACGTCAAGATTATCATCCTTGCAATATTGCTCGTATTCGCAGTCATGGCAGCCACTTACGAAAACTTCCTTGCACCGCTGATAAACATCATGACTATTCCCTTCATATTGATTGGTGTTGTAGCAATATACAAAATATCCGGACAGACGGCATCCATGCTCTCCGCTATCGGAATCATCATGCTGGTTGGTATCGTAGTCAACAACGGAATCATTCTTGTGGACTATACGAACCTGCTCATAGACCGTGGCTATAAGATGAAGGAGGCTTGTCTTGAGGCAGGCACAAGCCGCCTGCGCCCAGTCCTTATGACGACACTGACCACCATTCTGGGTATGCTCCCCATGTGCTTTGCCACAAGCGGCAGCGCGGGCATGGTGCAGCCAATCGGTGTGGCTGTCGTCGGAGGTCTGACCAGCTCCACATTCATCACGCTCTTCTTTATACCTGTATTCTACTCGTTGATTATGCGGGAGAAAAAGCAAACGAAGAGCCGCATACAAGTGCGATTGGCAGGAACCGGTCCTGCCACCTACAATGCCATAAGTGGCGATGACATGAATAGCATTTCCACGGAAGGATTCCTCCCAAAATCAGAAGACCCGGCGGGATGGTTCCAGCCAGACACTCTTCAAGAAGATGAAGATGTTCCAGCACCACAGATAGCCGATGATGACATTGACTTTGAGGACGGAATAGACGGAATTGAAGACTTTGACCTAGCCAATGGCGATGAGGATTTTAACCTACCCAGCCCTTGGGCTGGCATAAGCGTAGAAGAGATAGAGAAAACCGCAGGCCCATTAGGAGACAGCGACCAGATGAAAGATGTGGCCTTTAATGAACCAGAATTCCCCACATCCCCTATGGAAGAGCCTATCAACAAAGATGAAGACGCAATAGAACAAGCCATTGACGCAGCCTTTGATGACATTGACGAAGGTGAAGAGGCCGGCAATGGGTGGTCAGACTTCATAGACGAAGAAGAGAACATACCGGAACTAAAGTCCAATGAGCCAGAGCAAGAAGCAGATACGAATGTGGAGGCTGCCACCGAAATAGAAAGCTACACAGAAGCTGAATATGATGAGTCGGACAGCGAAACGGCCGACCTGCCGGAAGATTCTGAGCCTGAACCAGAGATAGAAGCTGAGCCAGAGATAGATTCTACCCCTGATACAGAGCTAGAATCCGTGCCAGAGCTAAATTCTGAGCCTGAGCCAGAGATAGAGTCCGTGACAGAAATAGAGTCCATGCCAGAAGATTCTGAGCCAGTGTTAGAGTCCGAACCAGCGCCAGAAGCTG
>JAFTEK010000332.1 GCA_017453705.1 Treponema sp. | reverse complement strand
CCATGAGCATGTTTCCATAGGCAGCTTCCCCGGCATGAAGGATTACACGATAATCCTCAACGGCTTCTCCAAGTCGTTCGCCATGACCGGCTGGAGAATCGGCTACATCGCCGCCCCTGAGGATCTTATGGCTCAGATTGTCAAGCTGCACCAGTACAACACGATATGCGCCCCGATTATGAGCCAGTACGCGGCCTTGGAGGGACTCAAGAACGGCTGGAGCGAGGTGGAGAAGATGCGGGTCAGCTACCAGCAGAGGCGAAACCTCATGTACAAGGCTTTCACCGACATGGGGCTGCACGTTCCGGAGCCGACGGGAGCCTTCTATATGTTCCCGGACATAAGCAGCACCGGGATGAGCGCGGAGGAATTCGCCACCGGGCTGTTCCAGAAGCACAATGTCGCGGTCGTTCCCGGCTCCGCCTTTGGCAAGGCTGGCGAAGGGCATATACGATGTTGCTACGCGACATCCGTGGACAAGATAAAGACAGCCCTTGACAGGATAGCTGAATTCATTGATAGTTGCAGGAGAGTTTGATATGTATACTTTGGTTTTCGTAGGTCTGTTGGTTCTTGTTGCAGTGGCAGTCGTCCTGGTTCTTAAGGGCAGGGCCGGTTCTGATAAGGATACGGCTGACATAAAGAACAAGAACGAGGCCAAGATGATGAAGGATGCCGCCCGCAAGCTGGAGAAGGATCCTGACAATATTCCCGCACTGACCCAGCTTTCGGAGATTTTCTATGCCAACGAAGTCTACGACAAGGCCTTGCAGCATTACAAGAGCCTTGTTCGCATAGCTCCGATTCATTCGGAGGTGGACGAGGCTAAGGTTGCCCTCCGCGCGGGAATCTGCCTTTGCAAGGCACAGGAATGGGCGGATGCGCTCAAGTATCTGCTCCAGTCCAACCTGAAGGACGGTTCAAATTTTGATGTCAACTACTATCTGGGGCTTGTCTACAGCAACCTCAAGGACTATGCCAAGGCCGTTCCATGCCTCAAGAAGGCTCTCATCATAAACCCTGCTTCCACCCAGGCCAATATGCTCGTGGCCCGTTGCTTTTACGAGCAGCACCACCTCAAGGAAGCCCTTCCCTACCTCAAGGTCGTGATTGCCGCCGAGCCGAACAACAAGGAGGCCATGTTTGACTACGCGGATGTTATGGTGGAAGAAGGTCACGGCGAAAAGGCCATCAAGATATTCTCCCATTTGCGTCCTGATCCGGTATACGGAGCCAAGTCTTGCATTAGGAGCGGTGTATTCCACTACAACCAGGGAGACAAGAAGGCTGCTACCGAGGACTTTACGATAGGACTCAAGCTGCCTAACGTTCCGCAGGCAGATATACTTGAGCTTAAGTACCGTCTGGCCGTCTGTTACTTTGACACAAACCGCTACAAGGAAGGACTTGCCCTCCTGTCCGAGGTTAAGCAGGTGAACCCCCAGTACAAGGATGTTCCTGCGCTCATCGGCCGCTATACCGAGCTAAGCCAGAATTCAAACCTGCAGGTCTATCTGGCAGGCAGCGTCTCGGACTTCATTGCCCTGTGCCGCAGGATAGCCACAGGCTGGGATAAGGGGCTTAACGCTAACTTCCTGGATGCACATGCTGAGTCCGCTTATACGGACGTGACCGTGGAAGTGCCCAGCAGGGGCGGTGACGGCAGTGATTTAAAGGAGACACGGCTCTTCCGTTTCTTCCGCACTACGGGGGCGACTGGAGAGATTTATATCCGCGAGTTCCATGAGACCATACAGGACAAAAGGGTTTCTAGGGGAATCTGTGTTACAGCCGGTACATTCTCCGATGGAGCCAGGAAGTTTGCCGAAGGCCGTCCTGTGGATCTGGTGGAGCGTGACAAGCTCAACATACTGCTGAAAAGGGCCAACTAGGTTTTCTTCTGGGGGAGACCCTGACTTCCCTAGCGGAAAGTCAGGGTCTTATCGCCCACACCCAGAGCCGACACGGTCGCTGTGCGGGTATGGTCTTATTGACCACACCCAGAGCCAACGCGGTCGCTTTGCGGTTGCGTCCTAACGGCCGCAACCATCGCCGACACGGTCGCTGTGTG
>JAFTEK010000331.1 GCA_017453705.1 Treponema sp. | reverse complement strand
GCTGTGCCCAGGCGTTCATGTTCATGCCGCCCATGCCCATATTGTTTGCCATGCCCATGCCCATAAAGCCCATGGCGGCACCGTTTGAGTTGTTCGCGGCGGCTTTCATGGCCTCGATGGTTCCCATACCCATCATCGTCTGGTATTTCCTTGGGTCAGATGAGTATGTGACGTTAAGCTGGGCATCCTGCAGCTTCTTCTCGTCCTCCTCGTCAGCCTTTATGGAAGCGATGTTAAAGGAAACAATCTCCATTCCGCGCAGGTTCTTCCACTGGCTGGAAAGCTGCTGGTTCAAAGCCTGGGCTATCTCCAGCGTGTGTCCCGGCAACGCCGTATAGCGGATTCCCTTCTCTGACAGGATTGCCAGGGCTGGCTGCAGGGAACCCAAAAGCTCTGAGCGCATAAAGCTTTCCAGCTGCTCCTTGGGGTACTCGGAGCTTACGTTGCTCGCTATGTTCGTGTAGAATCTGATGGGGTCGGTTATCCTGAAGCTGTATTCACCGAAGCACTTTATCCTGACCATCATCTCCAGGTTTGCCCTCTGGTCTATAATCGTAAAGGGAACCGGGGAAGCCGTGCCGTATTTGTTGCCGATTATTTCCTTGGTGTTGACGTAGTAGACCCTCTGATCCTTGGCAGGTTCTCCGCCGAACGTGAACCTCTTGCCCATTTCCTTGAAAGTCGCGATTATGCTCTCGCCAAGGTTTCCGGCAAAGATGGACGGCTCCAGGGTGGAGTCATATTTGTACTCGCCGGGCTGGGCGCAAAGCTCCGCGACCTTGCCGTTCTCGACGATTATCATGCACTGGCCGTCCGCAACTGCAATGACCGACCCCTGGGAAATTACGTTGTCAGACCCCTTGGTGTTGGATGAGCGTCCGCCTGTTTTCTTCTGCCCCTTGACCATCAGAATGTCATTGCTAATAGATTCGCAGTAAAAATACTCCTTCCACTGGTCAGCCAGAACTCCGCCGACCGTGCCCATTGCAGCCGCAATCAATCCCATAAGTACCTCGCTACTCGCTTAGTCTGCGGCTTATTCCGCCGCGTGGCAACCCCTGATTTCCGCTTAGGGCAGGTTTTAGGGCTGCCGTCTTAATATTATAGATTGTACAACAGTTTTTTCTATAAAACAAGGGGCGATTTGGGCATCCCCATGGCAGGAATCCCCTTAATCTAGTTAGAGTGTTGTTAAAATCTAATTAGGATGTGCGGTGCATCTAGAAAGGTTTGGCGATAAATTCCCTATAAGAAGTCGCTGAGGGTAAAGCAACAGGGGTGTATGGAAGCTGCGCTGGCGGTTCCTGACAGCTCTAATGGGCTTGAGGACTTTTGATTCAATGCCGGGTGAGAATATACTGCTTTTTCCCTGTAAAGTCAAATGAGCCTGTTTAAAATTTACATGGTTGTGCCGCACGTATCTCGGTGACGTATCCTTTCGCCATAAACTTAATAAATTCCTAATGAGGCAAGTTTTTTATTGATATCTAAGTACCGCATCCCGGTAGAATATACCAGAAATAACTATGTCGTCATATTTGCTTCCCGGATAGGAGTCCAGTATCTCAATTTCGATGGGGGTCTTTGCTTTGGGAGCAATGCTCTTTGGCAGGGGGATGACCTGATAGTTCCCCGTGTCCTCCAGGGTACATTCACAGCAGATTCCGTCATACTTGACCAGAATCGTCTTTGCCCGTGCATTCAGCGTGAACAAGCGTTCCTTTCCGGGACGGACGAATCCGTTTACCAAAACTAAGTCATCTATAGGGGCATACTTAGCATCATACCTGTACCTCTCGCTGTCTATATATATTTTCTTCTCAGGAGCGTCCTTCCTGACTGCCCAAGGATTCTCACTGAAACCGAACAGCTCGCGGGGTACGAAATCAATTCTTTCCCCCGCCTCGTTCTCCTCAGAGACATAGGAGCTGGCCTTGATTACGTGGAAAGCGCTCAAAGCCGGTTGGGTCGATAATTCTGATGTTCCCGTAATCGAATACGGCATTTCCCAGCATGAATAGGCATACTTTTCTGAATCCGTTTCTTTGATCAGGGTGACGAATTCGCTTTTTCTGACAGAACAATGGAGGATTGCATACAAGATGTCTTCGGTCTGCATGGTCATGTATCCGTTCTGATACCGCAGCGTTCCATCGCTACGTTCGCCGTTAATGACGACGGAATCCTCATTTACGGTGAGGTTGCCCCATTCAGAGGGATAATCTAATTGCTTTCCGAAAGGGAATTCTTTGCTGACAGCACCACTGATTACCACTGTTGGAATGCTTTCTGAAGGCTCCTCTTCAGGTATGTCCTCTTCCTGTGCTGAGGCAGGAATGTTTTCTGGTTCAGGTGGAAAATCTGATTCTTGGACTGGCAAGCGGTCGCTTTGCATCTGATTAGCGGATGATGTTTCCTTGCCAGAACATGATACAAGGCAAAACGTCATGGCTGCCAACGACATAAAAAGACCCATGAGATAAATTAACCTTTTCATTTCTTTTCTTCTCTCCTGTATATTTTAAGATTAAAAAGATAACCTTCTATAGATTCTCCGTCCTCAACACCCCATCGCTCTAATGTCTCAAAGAAACGAGTAGTATCTTCTCCTGGCATTATGAAACACTGTTTGCTATATGGAGTCGTATAATCATCACCAGAACCATCAGTCTTGGTGTTTGAGTGTACAAGCCCCCTGCCTGGAGATTTTCCATTTTCAGTGATGCCATTCTCATCAACCCTGCGACCATCTATAGTCATAGCATTTGTAATAACACCAGCCTTCCCAGATGCAACATTTGTTTCCGTGTACAGTTTTAAGTCAAACCTTCCTGCCTTAATGGTATCAAGGTAGCAAGAGTCAACAGGCTTATTATTTCCATCTGTCGATGGATAGTTCGCAACGGTTTGAACTTTATGAAAAGTTACTTTTTCACCAGTTTCTGTATTGTACAGAAACGCCGTATCAAGATATGTGTTCTTAGGGGCATTCCTGTCTGTTGATATTTCATAGCTCTGGACATCTCGGAAAACATAATATCGGACTTTCTCCGCATTCCTTTTCTGGTCCTCCCCGCTCTCTTGTCCTGTCAGTCCCCACGGATCCAGCCAGTTCACCGGGTCAGAGACAGCGTAGGCATACCAGTTGTGGCCGTCCTGAATGGGGTCAACAGTCGTGAAGCGTCCGAATGTTGCTGAGTAGTCGCGGAAGCCGTAGTTGTACAGCCCTGTCCAAGAATCGAATTCCTTTCCTGTGAATCCGTGGCGGAAGCGTTCCGGCCTGTCCTGCAGGGGAGTGCCGAACACGTCATAGTCGAACATGTAGAGCGGGCTTCCCCACTGGTTGGTCACGGCGCGGACGCTTCCAAGGTGGTCTT
>JAFTEK010000330.1 GCA_017453705.1 Treponema sp. | reverse complement strand
GTGCGGAAATGTCCGTTACTGAGATAGCAAGCCTTATGAGGGAAGGCATACTTCAGGTTTTCTTCCTGTGTGCCCCGGTTTTGGGTGGTGCCCTTGTGATTGGCCTTGTGATTGCGATTTTTCAGGCCACGACCTCCATACAGGAGTCCACGCTGACCTTCCTCCCCAAGCTCATAACGATACTCCTCGTTCTGGCTCTCTTGGGTGGTTTTATGTTTACGGAACTGGCTGGGTATACGGTCAGGCTTTTCAGCCAGATAGGAAGAATGTAGGAGCGCAGATGCGGTAGACTTATGCTGGAGAAAATAGTTGGGAATGCGCCCCTGTTCCTCCTTGTTGCAGCCAGGTGCTTTGCCCTTATAATGACACTTCCCCTCTTTTCCTCCAAGACTGTTTCGCGCCTGCCCAAGGTCGCGCTTGCCTTTTATCTTGCATACTTTGAATTCCCCCAGCTGCTGCTGGCCGACGGCTTGTTCTCGTCATACGGAAACTACCTCTCCCCTGACGGGAATTTCTCGCTGGAGTACATCCTTCTTTTGATTGGTGAAGCGATGATAGGGGCGATAATCGGCTTTTACGTTAACGTGATTTTTGCGGCTTTTAGCACGGCGGGGCAGTTCTTTGCCTTCCAGATGGGCTTTGCGGCAAGCTCAGTGTATGACTCGATGAGCGAGGTTGAGAATCCCCTTATGGGAGAGTTCCTGAACTTTCTGGCCATGCTGGTTTTCCTGCAGACGGGGCTTTTTCAGAGCTTGTTCACGGCAGGCCTAGGAACGAGCTTTAAGAGTTTAAACGTCTTTTCCATACTGGAGCACTCCGACCGTCTGGCAGGTTTTATGATGGGGGGGCTGACGACCCTTTTCCACGACGCGCTGATAATCTCCCTTCCTATCGTGGCAACCCTTTTCCTTGTGAATGTCACGGTAGGAATTTTGTCCAAGGCTGCTCCTCAGATGAACCTTCTGGCGGAGGGCTTCCCGATTCTCATACTGTCCAGCTTCCTTATCCTGGCTTTCCTGTTGCCGCATTTGATTGAGTTCTTTGCGGCTAGCTTTAGGCATGGCTTTAAGGACTTGCAGACTCTTTTTTCTCAGATCGGCTACCAGATAGGAGGGGGGCAATGAGCCAGATAGACCTCCAGTGGTTCTCCGCCGAGGACGAGGGAAAGACGGAGGAGCCGTCAGAATATAAGCTCCGTAAGGCCAGAAATGAGGAAGGCCGGGTTCCTAAAAGTCAGGAACTGAACTCTACGCTCATCTATCTTTTCCAGATTATGCTCCTTATACTACTCAGCTCCTGGATGCTCCGCAGCTTTAAGGATTGTATGCGTTTTTTCTTTACGAATATCTTTAACATTGAGCTTACAAACTACGAGGCTGCCTACGCTTTTGCCCGCTATTTCATCAAGATGGTCATTCCCTTTGGCATCCTGGGTCTGACAATAGGGGTTGTCTCTAATCTGGTGCAGAACAAAGGCTTTTTGTATGCCCCGAAGCTTATCATGCCCAAGTTTGACAAGCTTATTCCCCACTTTGGCCAGTACCTTAAGCGTACTATGTTCTCGCTTGAGGGGGGCTTCAACATTGTCAAGTCCCTGCTCAAGGTCGTGGTCATAACATTTGCCGGCTTCCTTATAATTCGGGGTGACATACTCCGCCTTTTGTCCATGACCCAGACAGGTTCCCTTGAGCTGGCGATGGGACATGTGGCGAGGATGGCCGCCAAGATGCTTATAATAAGCGCGGTATTTCTGCTTGCCATAGGTATTGTGGATTATCTTGTCCAAAAGCGGCAGTTCATGGAGAACATGAAGATGACCAAGCAGGAGGTCAAAGAGGAGTTTAAGGAGCAGGAGGGAGATCCTGAGGTCAAAAGCCGCCTGGAGAATGCCCAGAAGGAGCTTCTTGCCCGCAACATGCCTAAGGCTGTCCGCGAGGCTGATGTGCTTGTTACCAACCCGACCCATTTTGCCGTGGCCTTGGAGTGGAAGAGGAACGAGGATGATGCTCCTAAAGTTACGGCGAAGGGCTCTGATTTGACCGCGCTGAACATGAAACGGATAGCTAAGGAAGCGGATGTTCCTATTGTGGAAAACAAGCCTTTGGCTCGCGGTCTCTATACAGAAACTGAAATTGGTGATATAATCCCAGAGGCGTATATCAAGGCTATTGCGACGATTTACGCCCAGATAGGATATATGAGCAAAAAAAAATGACAGGTGGGTGGGAATAAATGCCTGAGAGGCGGAATAGTTTTTTAAATTCATTGCTTTCATCTCAGAACAGCATGGTTGCTGTTGCGGTAGTCATAACCGTCCTGATGATGTTCATTCCTTTGCCGAAGGGTCTGATAGACCTGGCGATGGTCGTCAACATCGCTTTCTCCTTGACCATTATGCTTACGGTTATCTACACCAAGAGGGCTGCGGACTTTACATCATTCCCAAGGCTTATCCTTCTGGTCACGCTCTTTGGGTTGGCGATAAACATTACGTCAACCCGCCTGATATTGACTGGAGCAAACGGGCACAGGAACATGAATGCCATGATGTCCAGCCAGAGCGAAATGGTCAAGGCTTTTGCAAACATTGCGACTGGCAACAGCGAGCTTGTCGGTTTTATCATCTTCGTTATCATAATCGTCGTGCAGGTTCTTGTTGTCACCAAGGGTGCGACCCGCGTTTCTGAAGTCACCGCCCGCTTCACGTTGGACGCGATGAACAACAAGATGTTTGACGTCCAGAACGAGCTGAATGCCGGGGTCATCTCAGAGGATGAGGCAGCCCGTAAGAAGGCCTTGATTCGCCAGGAGATAGACTTTTACTCGGCCATGGACGGAGCCTCCAAGTTTGTCTCCGGCAACGTCAAGGCCGGAATCTTTATAACAGCGCTCAACCTCATAGGTGGCTTCATCACCGGAATGGTTCTGGGCGGCATGAACTTTCAGGATGCTTTGAAAAGCTATGCTCACCTGACGATAGGTGACGGCCTTATTTCCCAGCTGCCGGCCCTTATGCTGTCATTTGCGACCGGTATCTTGGTCACTGGTGGAAGTTCAGATGAGGTTGTCGGCGAGCAGCTAAAGAAGAACTTCACAGTTTCTGGAACTGTATACATGATTGTGGGGGCGGCTCTTGTTACGATGGGACTGGCTTTCCATAACAGGTCTTCTATTGTCCTTGTTCCCATAGGTGCCCTCTTTATATTTGCAGGATGGCGTATCAGGGGCAATTTGGAGAAGGAAGAGGAGAAAAAGAAGCGGGCTGTCGCAATGGGCGGATCCGCTGTTGGTTCTGCTGCTGGCAAGAAAGCCGCTGGCGGGGATGTGTCACCTGTCGTTGACCTGCCAGAGCTGTCGCTTGATCTGGGCTACACGCTTGTTCCCCTTGTCGATCGTGAGAAAGGCGCGGAGCTGCTTGAGCGTGTGACGAGGATACGCCGCGAGGAGGCTCTGGATCTGGGGCTGGTTGTGCCGCCTATACGAATTCGCGACAGCATGTCCATAGATCCGGAGGAGTACACTTTCAAAATCCGCGGTATAGAAGTCGGCAGGGCCAAGCTTAAGCTCGGCTACTATATGTGCTTGAACACCGGCAATGTTCCCAAGGACAGGGAGCTCGCCGGTGAGAAGACTCATGACCCTGCATTTGGGATGGAGGCAGTCTGGATTCCTGAGGAGAAAAGGGTTGAGGCGGAGAAGGCCGGTTATGCGGTCATTGACCCCCCGACGATAATTGCGACACATTTGACCGAGATTATCAAGCGCCATGCCGCTGATATACTTACGAGGCAGTCTGTCAGCTCCATCATCGGAAAGGTCAAGGAAACTCATCCTGTCATCGTGGACGAGGTTCTCTCCGGCGAGCATAAGTTCTCATACGGAGAAATTCAGTCTGTGCTCAAGAACCTGCTTGATGAGCAGGTCAGCATCCGCAACATGGTCACGATATTGGAGACCATGGCAAACTTTGCCCCGATTACAAAAGATCCGTATTTCCTCACGGAGAAGGTCAGGCAGGCTCTGGGTGCCCAGATATGCCTACAGTATACGGATGAAAACAAGACCCTGCATGTCTTGCGCCTGTCGCAGGGGCTTTCCCAGAAGATTCTGGAGCATCGGGTGGAGCAGCCCGGCCAGAAGCCATACGTCGCATTTGATCCTGTGGACGGAAGAAATTATATAAATGCGATGAGCGCATCCATAGCGGCTGTGCGTGACCGCAACTTCCTGCCCGTTGTCCTGTGTGTGGACGAGGTTAGGCAGCTTGTCAAGTCTTCTACGGACAGGGAGATTCCTGGCCTGGTTGTCTTGTCCATCAGCGAAGTCATGGCCGCTGGTGGTGAGGTAAAGGTTGAGACTCTGGGGGACATAGATGTACAATAAGAATCTTATGCCCCGGACAGTGGAAGGCAACAGCCTGGATGATGTCAGGGAGGAACTTTACAGGCTGTATGGTGCCAACTATGAGATTTTGGACTACAAGGCCGTCATTAAGCCCGGTTTTCTGCATCTCAATGAGCACGAGGTGTACCGTGTGCAGTACGTGGTAAAGGACAACCAGTTTGAAGATATTCCGCAAGGGGGGATTGTTGCAGGGCAGCCTATCGCTGCTACCAGGCCTGTGGCCGCTGGCACCCCGCGTCCTTTGACAACTGCTGTTTCTGCCCGCCCTGCTACGGTTCCGTCAGTTTCCGCTTATACTCCCCGCCCTTCCCAACTGGCTGCCCCTGCCAGTCCACAAGGCGATGATTTTGCTGTCAGCAAAAAAAAGCTGCTTGACAGCCTTGGTGGTTCGGACAGTATCTCGACTCAAG
>JAFTEK010000329.1 GCA_017453705.1 Treponema sp. | reverse complement strand
GGCGTAGGAACCTGCGTCAAAAGTTCCCGCCACGCTGGAGATTATGTTGAGGTCTGAGTCTGTTGAATCAATGGATATTGGGGCTACGTCGTTTTTCTCTGAGCTGGATCCCGCTGGCTGGGCATTTTCCACGAACTTAGGGGTCTTGCCGAGCACTCGGTCAAAAAAGTCCGTCTTCTTGAGGTTGGAGATAATCTTGCCTTGGTTGACCAGAAAAAGAATGAATAGGAGTATTGCCGCTATGACCCACAGGGCCAGGCCTATCCCCGCAGACCCGCGCTGCCGTTCTCTGCTGCGTGAACGGAATTCCCTGTCTTCAGAATCATTATCCCTGTTGAACATTTGCCAAGATTATAGAACAAAGGCAGGAATTAAACAAGGGGCGGTCTAAGGGCTATTTGGCGGGGTGAGTGACGCTGACAAATAGGGGCGCGGGGTCACAGAAGAGGCGGATAAGCTCCAGTTTGGACTTGTGGCGGCTCTTTAGGTAAAAGGCTTGCAGCGGCTCATCGTAGACAAAGCCCGATGAGTTCCACATCTCATAGTTCTTGTCCGTGTGGAAGTCCAGGTTCTGTATCTGTATCTTGTTATGGAATGTCGGAACTCCCATGAACGTGACATAGTGGGTGTAGCTGAGGGTGAAGTCTATGTTTATGTCCGTGGTTCCGCTTGGGGCAACCTTGTAGTCTATGTTGGGGGCACAAGTCCAAGCCCACACGGGCTTCTTGCCGTAGTAGCCAAGAACCTGAACATGGGGGTAGTAGCGGTTCTCGGTGATTATGCGGGGATATAGTTCGCTTATCTCGTCCAGGCTGAGGGCGGAGACATCCCTTAGCTCCTGGTTGACCAGGAGGTTTCCGGCTTCCATTATGGAGTTGTCACCTATAGTGTCCCCGTAGCCTCTGAGGGTCTGTCCGAGCAGGATTCTCTCCATCTGCGAAAGCTCCTTTTCTTCCTTGGGCTCTTCGCTGCTGTCGGATTGTGTGTCCTGCCTCTTGCCTACGATGATGTTGGTGCCGTCCAGGGTCAGGTGTTTTCTTATCACCGATAGGCATTTTTCTATGGAAGCCCCCAGGTTGTCCGCAAAGCTTGCGTCCTGGGAGTCAAGGGCTGTGTAAACGCTTATAATCGCGGCTGCATCCCTGAGTGTGAGCTGGCTCTCGTCCAAGGCGGCGGGGATGGCGAGGGCTTCCTTTGTGCCGGACTCCAGCTTGTGGATAAGCAGCCAGTCTGACAAGCCGTCCAGACTAAAGAAAGAAGGGTCTTTGTTGCTTGCTGCGTTTTTTACGCTGTTGGTCAGGGACGAGTCCTTTCGCCTGAGCCCTCCGCTCAGAGGTATGACGTTTGCAAGGTATGGAGTGGAAAGGTAGCTTCTGGAACTGGAGTTTTTAAAGCTGGAAGGAATGGAGTTGATGGCTATGTTGAACTTGCTGTCTTCTGTCATGTCGGCTATGTAGGCGACGACGGCTTTTTCTGTCAGAGTGGTCTTTGCGTCCAGGGCGGCTTGGAATTTACGCCTGAGCTCCCTTTTGAGGGCGGCTTTGGTGGAACTATATGATGCCTCGTCGGTAAGCGGCAGCTCCGCCACGGATTCAAACTGGAATTCCCTGACAGGGACAAAGGCTGTGTAAAAGGCAGCAGGCGTGCTCTTTGCCAGGGTGACAAGGCCTGTCGTGCTCTCTGAGTTGAATGCTGGCCCTGACAGCTTGAAGTATTCCTCGCCACGCTGCAGGGTCAGGCTGCCGCTGTCGTCTTTTCCCTGTCCTTGTCCCAGGCTTATGTTGTAGGAATTGGATATGTTGTATGGAATGGAGATACTTTCGTAATTTTCTGGAAGTTCAGCTGTTATAGTCAGCAGGGGGCCGGAAGAAGCGCCTTCAGCGGAGACATTTGCGTTGCTTTTATTGGAGGTAAAGCTGACGGAGGCTCCGCCCCCGAAGCGGAGGTTTATTTCATTGCCGGAGTTCTTGGCCCAGGATTCTAGGACCAGGGGCTCCGGTTCTTCTTGCCCGGAGATTCTTGCTAGGGCGGGAGAGCTTTCCTCTGAGCTGAATGTCAGGCCTTCGTATCCAATGCGGAAGCGGTTTCTGAGGATGTCGTTGTTGTCCTTGTCTTTGGATGACGAGAGGGACAGCTCCATTCCTCCGATATTTCGGGATATGACGGTTTCTGTCTTGAATTGTAATATGAAAACTCCGATAATGACAGCGGAGTATAGGGCTGTGAGGAAGAAGAACTTAAGGATTCTGTATTTGTACATATTTTCCATATTCTATACATTAGGGTTGTAAAATTCAAGGGTTGCGCGGCTCTGGAATTCGTAGACAAGTTTTAGATATTTCTATATATTAGGTGGAGATTTATGAAAACATTTTACAAGGGGTTTAAAATGAAAAAACTGTTCCTTATTCCTTTTTGCATGGTGCTTTTCATGCCAATCTGGGCTGAGGTGCAGTACGGGAGCCGTCCTGTCAACACTACGCAGGATGTTCCGACTTTGGATTTTTCCAAGACTGACTTCATACGCAGCGTCCAGGACACGTTGAGGACTTCCGGCGTGGGCGAAGCCATCTCGCTCTATGATACATTGCCAGAGGCTTATGTGGAAGACGTTGATCTTCTGGTTATAAAGGCATCCCTGTATATATCAGCTTCCAAGCTCAATGACGCAAAATCAGTTTGTAACGGCATAATCGCAAAGGATCCCTCCAATGAGGACGCATTGGAGCTGCTGCTGTATATCGCCCGCTGCCAGAACGACAGCAGGAGCGAAAGCAAGCTCATCAAGCAGCTTCTTGCGGCCGACCAGTACAATGTCTCCGCAAACATGGCTTTGGGCTACAGTTCCTTTGCCAACAAGAACTATAAGCAGGCCCGACTTTACTATCAGAAGGCTCTTGTCAAGGAGGATAAGAACGAGGACGCCCTCTTTGGCCTGGGGCAGGCCGACTACTATCTGGGGGCAAAGGACTCCAAGATGGACAAGGAGTGCGAGACCGTCTTCAAGAAACTTATCGAGGTGAACCCCAATAATTCCCTCGCGTATTCATATCTGGGCAAGTTGGCTGCGGCCGGTAATAAATACAAGATTGCTTCGGATTATGTCCAGAAGGCGATAGAGCTGGAGCCCAACAACTACAATTACTGTCTGGACTACGGAATGTTTGAGAGCTATCTGGGGCACTTGGACAATGCCGTTGCGTCCTGGACCAAGGCTATTGAGCTGCAGCCAGATTACTTTTTGGCTTATGCCTACCGTGGAGGCCTGTATGATGAGAGGGGGCAGGATGAACTTGCCATACAGGACTACAAGCAGCTCTTGCGTTGTAATCCTGACTACTACTATGCCTGGGAGAGCATAGGTGTCCTTGAGATTCACAGGAAGAACTGGACTGCGGCAAGGCAGGCCTTTATGAAGTGCTACGAGATGGACAAGACTTCCAATGTCTCCTATCCTCTTATGGTGACATACTGCTACTATATGGAAGGGGATAAGATTAATGCCAAGTCCTTCAGTGACAAGGTGCTGCGCAAGATGGACAGGAACTCTATTGATTATGCCATGCTCCGTGTCTGGCACGATGAGTCTGGGGAGATGCCCCTGCCGCAGAAAATCAGCACGATTACCGACAGCAAGAAAAAGGGCAAGATGTGGTTTTACCTGGGGCTTTTCTACGATATGTTCGGGGGAGGGGAGTTTGCATCCGAGAATTACAGCAAGCTCCTGGCCATGAACAGCCCCATGATATTCGAGTACCGCATGGCCGAGTGGCGTGTCGGTCAGATACAGCTCAACAGTGAGGACAAGTCCTTGAGCAAGGTCTCCAACTGATGGCCAATCAGACCCAACTGCACTTGCATCTGGCGGATCGGGAGATTGTTCTTGTGGGAACTGCCCACGTCAGCGAAGCGAGCGTACAGGAAGTTTCCACCGCTATAGAGCTTGAGAAGCCGGATTCTGTTGCGATAGAGCTGGACGAAAAAAGGCTCAAAAGCTTGGAAGACCCTGAGTCTTGGCGCAACATGGACATAGTGAAGGTTCTGCGCGAGAAGAACGGTTTCCTGATGCTTTCCAATATAGTCCTTGCCTCGTTCCAGAAGCGGATGGGTCTGGATACTGGTGTTAAGCCCGGCGAGGAGATGCTTGCCGCAATAAACAAGTCCAAGGAGCTTGGAATTGCCACCACGATGGTGGATCGCCCTATAACGGTGACACTCAGGCGGGCTTGGGCAAAGAATTCCTTCTGGGGCAAGTGCAATTTGCTAGCCCTCTTGGTTTCAAGTGCCTTCAGCAAAGATGAGATTGACCCGTCACAGATAGAAAAGCTTAAGGGCAGGTCGGAGATGGACGGCATGATGGAGGAGCTTTCAAAGGAGCTTCCTGTCGTGAAAGAAGTCCTGATTGACGAAAGGGACTGCTATCTGGCCAGCCACATCTGGGCAAGCCCCGGAAAAAAGGTTCTGGCTGTACTTGGTGCAGGCCACCTGCCCGGTGTCCAGTCCCACTTGGAGAAACTCGCCTCCGGTGAGGAGGATGGGGACTGTAGCAAGATAGAAAGTGTTCCTGAGAAGGGGGTTGCATCCAAGCTGTTGCAATGGATTATCCCGGTTCTTATCATTGCCTTGATAGTCGCCGGTTTTATCTATGGGGGCAGGACAAAGGGCTTTAATATGCTCAGCTCCTGGGTACTATGGAATGGAATACTGGCCGCCGTTGGCTCTGCTATTGCCGCGGCACATCCGCTGACCATACTGACGAGCTTTGTCGGTGCACCGCTGACATCGCTATGCCCTTTGATAGGAATAGGTGTAGTCGCTGGAATCGTGCAGGCCGTGGTGTGCAAGCCTAAAGTGTCGGACATGGAGTCGATATCTGATGATGCCCTTTCACTGAAAGGCTTTTACCGCAACCGCATACTCCGAACGCTTTTGGTCTTTCTCTTGTCATCCTTGGGCAGCAGTGTCGGGACTTTTGTGGCAGGGGCGAGCTTTGTCAAGGTTTTTGCCGAGATTTGGCATAAGATAGCAGGTTAGGGCTGTCTCCACTTGTCCCCGCCGGGAAAGGGGCAGCTGGAGCTGGAAATCCTCGCCCGGTACGCGACATAACTTCCACATTCCGCGCACATCACTTCGGCCTTGAGGGAAGGGCATTCCCCGCAGATTGAAAGCCTCCTTTTGTATTCGCCTTCTTCCGTGGTCACGCCTTCCAGCCTTGCCATCTTTGCGACAGATGCCTCGATGCTTTCTTTTGTTATCCTGCCCATCATCGCGCGTATCTCGCACTCAGGGCACAGGGCTTTGTCTTGCATACTTAATATATCGGCGGCTTATGGCAATCTGCTGCTATATTGCAGGTTGTTGCTATATGTCATGTTGGTAAAGTCCGGCCAAAGACTGGCATAGTGATAACAGCTTGTCCATGTCCTTTTTCCCAGGGCTTTTTTCTATCCCGCTGGAAACATCAATCAGCTCAGGCTGGTATCCGCTGACTATTGATGCCACGTTCTCTGCTGTTATGCCGCCTGCAAGCCAGAGCCGGGATGATGAGGCTATCTTTTGCACAAGTTCTGGAGCGACCTGTTTACCAGTTCCTCCGAGCTTGTCCCCGACCTTTGCATCAATCAGGATGCGCGGCTCTCCCTGCTCTTTCAGCCTGTTTATCTCGGTCAGGTCTTTTTCATCCGACACATTGACAACCGTGTAATGTGGCAGGTCTGCCAGTTCCTCATTTGCAAAAAACTCAGTCACAGCCCTTGTTCCGTGCAGCTGCAGGAAGTCCAATGTACCGTCCCTGACAAGGCTGACGGCCTCTTGTGCCTCGCTGCTCGTACAGTCCGTGACCACACCGACCAGGAAGGGCAGGGAGTCTGGAGCGTAATCTGTGCCGGGCTGTCCGACACTCTGTCCGTCAGTCTTTCCTTCGCCGCTAGCTGCCTCAAACCTGGCCCTGACTTGAAGGACTGTATCTGTGGCCACATTCCGGGGGCTTTTGGAACAGAATATAAAGCCCAGAAAGTCAGCCCCTGCAAGGACAGCCTCAAGAGCGTCCTGTTCGCTAGTAAGCCCGCATATTTTTAGAAGTGTCGTGTGACCGGGCTGTTTTTCGCAGTGATGGTTAGTTTTCTCACCGAGAAGGGATGCGAATTCCAGCCATTTGCGGGCGGCACGGCCTTCTTTTGCTCCGGTGAAAGATGATACAAGCTTTCCCGCCTCGCCGGGATTGCGGGCAGCGGCTTCGCCCAGGAGCATACCGGTAAAGCCAAGGCTGCCGGCGAAAGTTGCGGCCTTGGGGGTACGGATGCCGCTCTCAAATATGACGCTGCAATCCTTCCCAAGGAGCCTGTGAATCCGGCTCAGCAGGGAGGCGGGCTTTAGCAGGTCTATAGAAAAGTCCTTAAGGTCGCGTGAATTCACGCCGCAGACAATCCTGCATGGGGAGGACAGCTTTTCCCTGTCGGCCGCAAGTTTTTCCCTAACGGCCGCGAGCTTGTCAAGGTCGTCTTCCAGGCGTAGCTCCACGAATGCGGTCATCCCGAGTTCCCCGCAGCGGCAGAGCATGGCTTGCATAACTGACTTGTCGAGCATCCTCGCTATGAGGAGGACGGCATCCGCACCTGCCCGGTATGCGACATCCACTTCTTCCGGGGCGTAGATGAAGTCCTTTCGCAGCACGGCTATCCGCCGTCTGCCGGTTCCTTCCGCAGACCATGCGTCTACGGCCTTGCATACGGTCATAAGGTCGTCAAGGCTCCCCTTGAAGTAGTTCCGCTCGGTTAGCACGGAGATTGCATCCGCACCTGCATCCGCGTATGAAACCGCCGTTGCCGCTGCATCCAGCCCCGGAGCTATGTCGCCCTTGCTGGGGGATGCGCGTTTGACCTCAAGGACAACGCCCTTATGGGCAATGAAGGGAACAGGCTTTCCCCTCTGCCGTTCGGGAGGCACGGATGAGCCGTAGTCCCATCCGAGTGTGGCAATGTCCTCTTTGCGGCGTGTGACAATTTCTTCTATTATATTGCGTATATTACGGCTGCTTGCATTGTGGCTAGAAGGCATGGGAAACCTTCTTTATCTCTTCCAGTTTTGCCTTGGCCTTT
>JAFTEK010000328.1 GCA_017453705.1 Treponema sp. | reverse complement strand
TGTTTTCATTATATTATGATTGTATTACCTTGAATAGAAAATTTCAATAAACGATGTTGGCGGTAGTATCAGATGGATGAGGTTCTAGAAGCTCATAAGAAAGAGTATGGCGAGGCTCCGGACGTTGTGGCCGTAGCTCCGGGGCGCTTTCACCTCATTGGCGAACATTCATGGTTTTTTAAGGACAAGACCCTTTCTATGGCGGTAAACCTGCCGGTCTATGTCGCTGTATCCAAAAGAACTGATTCCAATTTACGTTTTCGTTTTGTCCAGCTGGATGACAGCAAAAGGGGCAGCCTGGCATCGCTCAAGTTCCGCAAGGAGGACAAGTGGGCCAATGCGGTAAAGTCCGTCATATCAGGTTTTTCCAGCGGGGGCTTCGATTGCTGCGGAATGAACTTTACCATCTGGTCTGACATTCAGCCTTCCGCGGGGTTTGGGATTACCAGTGCCATAAAGATAGCTACGGCTTGGTGCATAAAAGAGCTGTTCCACTTCCGCCAATGCAGGCGGGTAGAGCTTTTGCAGGTGCTGGAGAGGGCCAACAGGCTTTATTATGGCATAGGGAACCACAAGGCGGACAACTTTACCCCCATATATTCCAAGGAAGGCTGCGTAGTCCTGACCGACTACAGCAGGAACGAGTGCGAGACAATCCCCTTCAAGTTCAAGGGCAGGACTATAATACTCACTGATGCCAGGGTTCCCCGGATAAACACCTGGAACGAGGGGAGCTTGCAGCAGCCTGAGAATGCGCTTCTTCTTGGTGAGCTGAGGGAATCCAGATCCAATGTGCGTGGCGGCTGGAGGTACGAGGAAAACGAGTCTGAGCGTAACGAGGTGCTTTCAGTGGTGGACGAGGACACAAGGCGCAGGCTTTTGTGTGTCATAGAGGAGCACCGATGTGTGCTGGATGCCTGTTCTGCCATATCGGACGGGGATTTTTCTTCGTTTGCCAGGGCTGTCAAGAAGAGCCACGAGAACATGAGGGATTTGTACGACATATCTTGCCCGGAAATAGACTGGATTCTAAAAAGGGTGCAGGAGCTGGATCAGAATCCTGATGACCTTAGGAATCCTGTCAACTGCGGCCGTATAACCGGCAAGGGCTTTGGGCGTTGCACATATTCGGTGTTGAGAAATGAGGACTTGGAAGGCTATAAGAAGAAGCTGGCTGACTATGAGAGGATATTCGGCTTTTCCCCGGCCTGTTATGTTGTCAAGCCTACGAGAGGGGTTCATTTAGTTTGAGTTTGTCCCTTCCTTCCCTAAACATCAAGCCTTGAAATGTCGAAATATAGGAGAGAATAACCCTGACAGGAAGTAAGCATGGACGAAAACAAAGGCCTTGAGGAAGGAATCTCCCTCTATAAACAAAAGAACTATGCGGACGCGCTTTCCTTTTTTCTCTCCCTTCCATCTGACGCTTATGTAAATTCCATAGAAGTTGCCTATTACGCCGGCCTTTGCTATGCCAAGCTGAAGCGTTATGATGACGCACTCCTGTACCTGGAGCAGGTTGTCACCGCAGAGGGGGCTGACAGCGATGAGATGGGGGTCAAGCGTGTCCTCCAGTGCCGTTACCTGCTTGCTGTGATATACTGCCAGACAGGTCGCCACAAGCTGGCGGATTTTGAGCTGAACAAGCTGATAGAGCTTGGCTATATGAAGGCTTCCGCTTATGCTTCTCTTGCCTATATAGCTTGGCAGGAAGATGATGTTGACGGCTGCATTGATTATTACAAGAAGGCTCTCGCTGAGGACGAGGAGAACCCAACCGCCCTCAACGGATTGGGCTACGTGCTGGCCAACGAGGAAAAGGATTTGGTCAAGGCCTTGAACTACTGCAAGAGGGCTTTGGCACTGGCTCCGTCTAGTCCGGCTTGCATGGACAGCGTGGGCTGGGTTTACTATAAGATGGGCCTTTATACAGAGGCCAAGAGATACTTGATGCAGGCCAGCCAGCTGGACAAGGACAACGAGCTTATAGCGGAGCACCTGCAGGAAACTTTGGAAATGGAAGGAAAAAAATGAAAAAGACCATAATCGCTGTATTTTCACTAGCTCTTGTATCTATCTTTGCATCTTCACAGGGCAATCTTGTTGACTCTTTCCGTGAGGAAGGCCAGGGCGAGCGTAGTTCCGAGGCGGGCTTTGCCGAGGAGGAGTTCAGGCTGGGAGTCCATAGCTACTACCGGGGCAACTACAACGAGGCTATCCTTGAGTTTGAGAAGGCTCTTTCATACTTGCCGGGCGAGAACCGTATACTGGAGTGGCTTGGCAAGTCTTATTATATGGCTGGCGTGGAAGGCGAGGCCTTAAGGCAGTGGGATATGGCGCGCCAGCAGGACTGGGGCGGGCTTTTGCTCCCCAACAAGATTGAGATTGTGGGCGACAGGCGTGTGACGGACACTGAGTATGGCTTTACTCAGCGTTATACGGAGGCGGGGAGCTATTCCAATGTTAACGGCAAGACCCTGATATACAGCCATCCTATTTCTTCACTTCCTAATCCCGATGGTTCCATCTGGGTTGTGGCCTACGGATCCAACGAGCTTTTGCACTATGACGTAAACGGTGTGGTGCTGGACAGGGTGCGCGGACTGGAAGGCTTTGACAGGCCCATGGACATAATCAGGCTTTCTAGCGGCCACCTGCTTGTGAGCGAGTGCGCGGGCAACAGGCTTTCCGAGCTGGAGCCCACGGGTAAGCTCGTTAAGCACATGGGCAAAAAGGGAAGGGGAGTGGGCGAGCTGATCGGCCCCCAGTATCTGGCGGAGGACAGCCAGGGCAACATATATGTGACGGACTACGGCAACTACAGGGTGGTTGTTTTTGATCAGGACGGCAACGGCTTGTTCTCTTTCGGAAAAAAAGACGATGAGTTCGCAGGCTTTAAGTCCCCGACAGGAATCGCCGTCTGGCAGGACAGGGTTTTTGTCGCCGACAGCGTGAGGGGTGGTGTTTACGAGTTTGACAGGTCGGGCAACTACAAGGGAATACTTGTGGAAGAAGGGACGCTCAAGAAGGCCGAGGCCATGAAGTGCTGGGGCAACTACCTTATTATTGCCGACTTGAACAGGGTTTTGACCGTGGACGTATACACGGGGGCTGTGTTTGAGAATGCAAGCAGCGGAAACGGAAAGACCCAGATTACCAGTGCAGTTCCTGACAGGAACGGAAATTTGATAGTCACAGATTTCAAAGCTAATGAGATATACGTCATGTCCAAGATGTCGGAACTCATAGGCGGCTTCTTTGTGCAGATAGAGAGGGTTCATTCCGACTCCTTCCCGAAAGTGACCCTTGAGCTTAAGGTGGAGAACCGCAAGAGACAGCCTATAGTCGGCCTGGGCGAGGGGAACTTCCTTATTACAGAGGGCAAGAGGCCTGTGTCGGGTATGCAGTTGGTGGGCAGCGCGAACAACAACACCTTTGCTGATGTCACTATGATAATCGATCGTTCCTATGCCATGAGGGATTACGAGGAACAGGTGAATACCGCTGTGCGTGAGATTGCTGCTTCTATGGAAGGCAAGGGATCTGTCCAGATAGTGAGCGCATCCAGTGTTCCCACTCCTGAGTTTACAGGTTCCCCGGCGGATTTGTCCAATTTCTCTGTGCGTGCCCTGAAAGAGCCTTATGCATCCAACTGTGCCATAGATTTGGCAATGAGGCTTGCTGCAAATGGACTGGTCAACGCCGAGAAGAAGAGGGCTATAATTTACATAAGCTCAGGTGAGGTCAGCGATGTGGCGTTCAACAACTACTCGCTTTCCGACCTTGCGGCCTTTATGAACAACAATTCCGTCTCTTTCAATACGATACTGATGAACAACGCGGCTCCTGCGGCGGAAATAGGCTACATCACCGACAACACGATGGGAGAGAGCTACTATGTCTACCGTCCTGAGGGTCTTTCCTCTGTCATGAAGGACATTCTGGCCATACCATCCGGGGTGTACATTTTGACTTACACATCTTCCTTGAGCACGGATTTTGGCCGCCGCTACCTTCCTGTCGAAGTCGAGGCATACCTGCTGAGCCGTTCTGGAAGGGACGAGACGGGCTACTTTGCCCCCCTCCAGTAAGCTTTACTGACTTTCACAAAATCTTTCTTTACTCCTCTCCTGCTTTTGTCCAGGATAGCTCCCTTGTAGGGAGCTGGAGTTGTATCTCTTTATATAATAAAAGATTGTCGTGTAAATATTTGCGCCAAGTTTAAAATATCGTGTTAATTTTCCCCTTGAAAAGTCGAAAATATAATTGCGAGCAAATGAGGTTTGCGTTCTCTCTTTTGGATGTCAGTGGGATAGAACCTGTTCGTACTCAAAAGTTTCGCGGAGTAACAAAAATGCCGATTACAAAAAAAAGAGCACAAGGCTCGGCTTCTGGGAAGTGTTCCAGCGCTGCGATTGCAATGCGTATCACGGAGCTTAAGCAGAAGATTATGGACACTGACTATGTGGATAACGCCGTAGACCGCATTGCCACGGTCGTAAGCAGTAAGATTGTGGAGAGACCGCCTATGTCAGAGCGGAGCGCAGAGCGTTTCATGTGACATAAGGCTATTAGGCGGCTCTTGTCAAGTTCTTGCAGATGACCTATAATGCCATACATGAGTAGTGAAAGAAGGTTCAGGTCTGGTCGTGGCTTTTCCAGCCGTGGGTCATCTAGCCGGCAGGTTCTTGCGCCAAAGCATCCTCGTGCCGAGTCCAGATCAAGGAGGGAATCGGGGGCGGCTTCCCGTTCTTCCAAGAAAAAGGACTCCCGCTATGCCGAGCCGCTGTTTAAGAAGAGCAGTTTCCGTTCCAGCTACACATTGCCTGCCGACCAGCTTCATGAGGAGGACGAGGCCATCCGCTCCTACAAGGGTGGGGAAAAGCCTTTGTGCCCCAGGTGCGCTCTCCCTATAGCAGATGTTGGCAGTGCCTTGATGAGCAGGGAGGATGGAAGCCCCATGCACTTTGACTGTGCCCTGGCTGCATTGAGTGAGAAAGAGAAGATTGCAGACAACGAAAGGCTCACATACATAGGGCAGGGCAGGTTTGGTGTGCTGCAGTTTGCCAACATACATGACATGAGGCATTTCACGATAAAAAAGATAATCGAATGGGAGGACAAGGACTCCAGACCCGCATGGCGCGATGAGCTCGCCGGCCTGTACAGCCGGGTAAGGTAAAATGCGGCAGGCTCAAATATAGCCTTGCAATATCTCAAAAAAAGCTGTATATTTTTGCTTGTTATCCGCCGGGCTGGTGGAATTGGTAGACACAAGGGACTTAAAATTCCTCGGCTGGCAACAGCCGTGCCGGTTCGATTCCGGTGCCCGGCAAGCTTTTAGCAGATTTCACCATGTATTCTGATACGCATTTTCACTTCCATTATCTTGTAGAAAAGTTCGGGCTGCCTTGGGGGGCAGGCCTTCTTGCTGATTTAGTTGCAAATGATTGTTTCTTTGCTCTTGACATAGGCACAAAAAGCGATGATTTTCCAGTCCGCATTAAGGAAGCAGCTGCCTGTCTGGATTTGCTGGATTCTAAGGATGTCCGGTCTAAGGCTCGTTCCATGCTCTGTTTTTCCGCCGGAATATGGCCTGCAGAGGAAGCGATACGCCACCGGCATGAGCAGGTAAAGGAACTGTCTATGTATATTCAGGAGGGGCTGGGGAATCATGCCCATGCTGCCCGTCTGGTGGCTGTGGGGGAGTGCGGGCTGGATCATCACTGGAATCCGTCCGGTGTGGATGCGCGCAGCTCGAATGGTTGGGACGAGGCTTTGTACAAGGGCGAGGCAGAGTTGTTCATGCTGCAGCTGGAGCTGGCTAAAAGTCTCTCCCTGCCTGTAATCGTACATTCCAGGGAGGCTTTTGACGGAACGCTTGCCTGCATTGACGAAGTGGGCTGGCACAAGGGAATAATCCACTGTTATTCCTATGGAATGGACGAGGCAAGGGCTTTCTTGGACAGGGGCTGGCATATAGCCCTTGGAGGGGCAGTCACCTATACCAAGAAGAGGCTCATGGAGCAGATGGAGGCCCTTGTCCGCTATATCCCGGATGACCGCCTGCTTTTGGAAACGGATGCGCCATATCTGGCCCCTGTTCCCTGCCGCGGCCAGGTCAACACTCCTCTTTTGATAAGCCACACTTATGAGTTTATCGCGAAAATCCGAGGGGTGTCTGTCGAAGAACTGAGCCGTATTGTGGATGACAACTGCAAGTCGCTTTTCACAATCCCAGCTTTATGATATAGTCTTAAGGACATGACCTTTCTTTTTCTGTCCTGGAGGGACATAAAGAATCCTAAGCGCGGAGGGGCGGAAGTCTATACCCATGAACTCATAAAGGGACTTGTCTCAAAAGGTCACAGGATTGTGCATTTTTCCCCAAGGACTATGGGATTGGCTGAAAGGGAATTGTTGGACGGTGTTCTTTACTTGAGAAGGGGCAACGTCATAACTGTCATTTTCCATGCGGCTTGTTTTTATTTGTCCCATCGAAGGCGTTTCACATACGTTGTGGATCAATGCAACACCCACCAGTTCTTTTCCCCCCTTTATGTCGAAAGAGCCAAGAGGATTTTTCTTATACACCAGCTGACGCGGGAGATATGGCATGTACAGGCGGGCTGGCCTCTTAGTTTTATTGGACGGGTCTGCGAAAGCTCATGGCTTAGGCTGCACAGGCACGACTTTACTGTGACTGTTTCCAAGTCCACCAAGGATGACCTTTTGGCCCTGGGTTTTGATGAAAAACGGACTTTTATAGTTCCCAACGGAATTGCCCATGAGGCCGCTTCTTTTGATAGTCTTCCCGACAAGGGGGAGCCGCCTTATTTTGTATATATGGGGCGTTATGCCCGCTACAAGGGAATTGATGACAGCAT
>JAFTEK010000327.1 GCA_017453705.1 Treponema sp. | reverse complement strand
TTTTTTCCTTTTTTTACTCGAGTCTCACCTGTTGCACTGTTTACCTCTATTTGGAAGTCAGAAAGGGGAAGCACGAACTCACCACCATTATTAAGTGCTGCACTGGCCTGCAGATAGCGCTTTCTGAGGATGGAAAGCATCGGTGGCAGGTTCTCCAAGCCGTCTAGGTTTTTTACAACAGAAAGTATATTTCTTTCCGAAGGAATATACATTATTTTTGGACGGTAATAATCATTTATAGAGTTTTCATTAGGCACAGCTTTGAAGATTTTATCTTTATAAAAAAACTTATATGCATCCCCAATATATTCAATTTCGGTATCCTTGCTAAAGGAGTCAGAAAGCAGCTGGTTTTTGTACAATCCCCTGAAATCGGACGCACCGAAACTCTCGGAATCGTAGTCTCCCCTGAACAGGGCTTTTTCAAGCCAAGAGAATATTGACAGCAACTTTGCGACCGTGCTTTTTCCTGTTCCCTGATCCCCGACAAACAAAGTGTATGTTCCAAAGCTCATAAATCCGTCAGCAGAGTCAAATCCTTCTGTGATTGGACCACAATTTTTGATTCTTAGCCTAATCATGCAGATATGGTATCATAACTGTAGTCTTTTTTCAAGCAAACCGCCAACTTACAGCCCGACATTAACCAAGTCGAAGTACATCAACTGGGTTGGATTTTCATCTTCTTTCTGCAGGAAATTGAATCCGTTTCTTTTATAAAAGTCCGTGGCACCTCGGTAAGCGTCCAACGTGATAAAACGACAGCCTGTCTTGTTGTCTGCGACAAAGTACATCTTTATAAACCGCAGGAGATGCGTTCCTACTCCCTGTCCCTGCAATTCCTTACTTATTGCCAAACGGCCGATCTTTACCGACGGGTAGCTTCGTAAAAACTTTTCCTTGTTGAAGTTCTCTTTCTTGAATTTATTAAACTGGCTGTTCGACGGAAAATCCGTGACCGAGATTTTGTCGTTCGCGAGGGTAAAATATGCAAGGATTTTGCTGATGTCGTCTTTCTTTGTGAGGACATACGGCATAGCAAGCAGTTGTTCCTTATAGAGGAAAACTTCCTTTTTAAGAAAATCATTCAAATCTTCATCGCCGCAGTCAAAATCACTTACAGGAAAGCGCTCGTCAAGTTTCTTTACATCATAATTCCGTAAGAACTCATCAAATGGAATCATTTCTGATTAGCCTTCCATTGTTCGTAGCTTGCCTTTCTTGAGGCCTCGCCACGCTCAAGGGCGGCCAGAACAGCCTTGTAGCTTGCCATCATCTCGTCCTTTTCCTTCTGAGTGAGCGTGCATTTTGCGTTCCTCATGTTCTCCTCAAAGCGACGCGCGTCCTCGCCGAACAAAATAGGTGTTTCTCTAATAGGTCTTGCCATTGCCACACCTCCTTGTATGTCAACTATATCATACAGTTAGCTAAAATTCAACTGCATTACACCGTGTCCATGAAGTTCTTCTCAACCTTGTTGAAGAGCATGATTCCCAAAAGGTCAATCACCACGGTAACGGCAAGGCTTGCAAGCCAGAAGCGCAGCTCAAAAGTTCCCGCACCGAGCAGGGCATACTTGAAGTTCTGTATGACAGGCGACATGGGGTTTATCATAATAAGGGTACCGAGCAGCCCCCTGACTGTTGACATTGGATAAACCACTGGCGTCAGGTACATCCAAAGGGACACTCCGAAGCCTACCAATATGGAAAGATCCCTGTATTTTGTCGTGAGAGATGAGATGATTATTCCGACCCCAAGCCCCAATGCGGCGGTCTGTACCATATAGACAGGGATAAGAAGCAATGTCAAGTTAGGCATTATGGCACTGCCTTTCAGCCTGTATACCGCCATTGTGATAAGTGTCATAGCAAACACGACAAGCATGTTTATGGCAGCAAAAAAGACAGCGGAAATAGGCATTGAAAGGCGCGGAAAGTAGACCTTTCCCATTATGTTCGCGTTCTCCACAAAGGTGTTTGCGGTTGTCGTAATGCAGGTGGCAAAATAGTTCCACAGAGTGAAGCCTGTGAGGTAGAACAAGAAATAGGGGATCCCGTCGGATTTTATACCGGCTATATTCCCAAAGACAATCGTGCTGATAAAAGTGGAAATAAGAGGATTAAGTATGAACCATAACGGGCCGAGGACTGTCTGCTTGTACTGCATTGTAAAGCTTCGCTTGACAAACATGTATATCAAGTCCCTGTGCCTGTACACTTCCTTGAGGTTCAGCCCATACCATTTTTTCTTTGCGGAAACCACAAAATCAAAATCTTTTTCTGATATCATCAACTAGCCCTATTTTTATCCCTTTCCCTGCCCCCGCTCCGCCCGAACAGAACATTTCCGGGCGAAATGTTGCGTTCGGGACAAGGGAGTATGGGGAATTTCCGGGGGGGAACAGCCGATGGGAAACAGCCGATGGGAAACAGCCGATGGGGAACAGCCGATGGGGGACAGACGGAGAGGAGCGGCCAGAAAGAAATAGTCGAAAGGGGGAGAGACGGAGAGAAACAGTCAGAGAGAAACAGTCGAAAGGGAAACAGCCGATGGGGAAAAGACAGAGGAATAATCGAAAGGGGAACGGACGGCAAAAAGAGGGGCAGGAGCGAGAGCTTGTGGGGGAGTAGAAGGAGGGAAATAGGGGCGGGCTGTAGGGAAGGGTATATGCCGGGGCGATGGTGCGGAGCAAAAAAAAGCCCTCGGCGAGTTCGGAACCGACCGGGGGCTTTTCGGGGGAGATGAGGCTAGATGGAAGGGGGATGGCTGGACATGTAGCTGTGAGCCAGACGGCGGAGCAAGAAACGCACGGGCAGGGGGACTGGACTAAAAAAAAGGCGGAATGCCCGGCATGGGAATTCCGCCTTTTATTAAGGTAAGTTGTGAATTTTATCACTTTCAAAGCAGCCGCCCGCTGTCAGTCCATTATGACGGCCTACTTATCACGCTTAGCGTCAGGGTTTCATCCAGCTTGATTTGCTCACGAAACCAGCTTGATTTGCTTATGAAACCAGCTTGATTTGCTCACGAAATCAGCTTGATTTGCTTACAAAACCAGCTTGGAACAGGCAGTGAGGAAGCCTGAAAAGGCGATGGAGGGGCAATCAGGCGGGCGGAGGGGAGGCAAGAGAGCGAGGGAGAGGGGAGGAAATGTCGAAACAGGGAGAGGAGAGCCGCCGGGCGACAGGGTAAAACCGCGTGAGCAAGGGCGAGATTCGCGCGGAGAGAGGCAATCAGGCGGCGAACAAGTGAAGTGAGGGAAAACAGGGGAAGTGAGGGAAAACAGGGGGAATGCCGGGAAAACAGGGGAAGTGAGGGAAAACAGGGGGCAGGTGAAAAAAAGGCGGAACGCCCGCACCGGGGCATTCCGCCTTGAAATCAGAGTAGACAAAATCGGATAAATAGATCTGTTCGGAAACATCAGTTTCCTGAACAGCAACCTTAAAAAACTACATTTTTGCAAGGCTTTAGCCTGAAAAAATGCAGGACCAGTGAGGAAACCAACCGGGTTGCCTGGAAGCTGCGCTGGCGGTTGCCTTGAGGCTGCGCTGGCGGTTGCCTTGAGGCTCTGCTGGCGACTCCAAACAGGTCGAATGTACTGGCAGAGGGGCTACAAGCCCTAGGACTTTTGGAACGGCCTCTGTTATATCCCCATGCAGCCGGGGATTAGCCAGAGCCCGGCGGCTCATACCTGAAGCCTGAGTCCCGGCTGGAGTAGTGCTTGGAGTTCAGCTCCCTTTCAACCGCTTCTTTAGGCGGCTCCCGCATGTAGTCGCCGTAAATCATCCTTAGGTAGTTGTCGTAGCCGACGGGAATCGGAAGGCTCACGCCCTCGAATGGAACCCGGATGCAGGTTTCTACGTCCGCCTCCGAGGGGGTCTCAATCCACACGTGATCCCAGGTGACGGTGAAGCCGCGGTACCGCCCGCATCTGGGGTGCCCGTTGTAGTGGCTGGAGCAGCTCTCGTACAGGGAGAGCAGCGTCCTCGCGGGGATAAGCCTCCCTACGGCGGAGGCCGCGCGGACTACAAGCCTCTGGAGGGGCGTGAAGCTCCAGCTGGAGTCGCCCCTGTAGCGGTGCCCCATCAGCAGCATGTAGAGCAGCATGACCTGACGGTACTGGACTTTACCGAGCAGGTCGCTGTCCGGAACCTGGTCATAGACGAATATGTCCACCCAGCAGTGGTTCTGTATTTCCCCGTAGAATTCGTCCCTGCCGCCGCTCTCGTGCAGCCGCGTCGAGAGGTTGTATACCCTGGTCACGGGGTCGATGAAGCTGTCGTTGTCAAGCTCATGCGGAAGGACCAGCCTGAAGCCCCCGCCGAAGTCATCCCTGTGCGCGACGAGGGCCTCAAAGTCCCCCCTCTTCATAATTACGTCCGCGTCATCGTCCCAGGGGATGAAGCCCCCGTTCCGCACCGCCCCAAGGCAGCTGCCGCCGGCAAGCCAGTACTGCAGGCCGTTCTCGCCGCACACGCGGTCTAGCTCGAGCAGGGTCTCCAGCAGGGCGGCATGTACCCGGGACAGCTGCGACTTTTCTTCCGTGGGTATGTCAAGCTGGTCGAGCGTCGTCATCGCGCGGCACCCCCCAGGGCCATGCGCTCCTCAATCGTCGCGCGCATTTTGTCCTCCATCGTTCCCGCCACCGACCAGCCCAGCCCCTCCAGCCTCGATGTGTCGAACACCGCCATCCTGACCGTGGAGCCGCCGGCATCCCCGCCGCATCCTTTCGCGATGACCCTGCGTCCTGCTATCCGTGCCACCAGGCTTGCAAGCTCCCCGATTGTGATGACGGATGCGGAGTCCGCCACGTTGTATGCCTGGCCTGACACACCCTTGAGCAGTATGTGGAGCAGGGCGGACACACAGTCAACGACATAGCACCATGAGCGGAGCTGTCCGCCATCTCCTTTCATCAGGATGTCCTCCCCT
>JAFTEK010000326.1 GCA_017453705.1 Treponema sp. | reverse complement strand
GTCCGGCCGCCTGGTACATGATGTTCAAAAGCGGATACGGATTCAGGATGCAAATCTGGGGAACCTCCCCCCTTTTCGCGAAGTTCGCAGGTTACAAGTCCGCGGCAAACAGCTATGCCTCGCTCGCTATATCCGGGGCACTGCACTCGCTTACAGGTTTCTTTGCCGTCACGGGCTGCTATTACACCTGCCACAAGGGTTTCTATGCAAACATGGGCTGGAACGCCCTGAACGTCGCCCTGATTTCCTCATCAAACCCCATAAACATAATCCCGGTATCCTTGGTCCTTGCCTGGATTTACACCTCCGCCTCAAGGGTCGCCCTGACGCAGGGCTTTGATTTTGACATAGCGGGAATCGTGCAGGGGATAATACTCTTCGCCGTGTCCCTGACATACTTAAAAAGGGTAAAAAGATGAACGCCGCCTTCTCCGTGATAAACATAGCAGCCCCCCTCATGATTGTGACAATGGGCGCGCTGGTAAGCGAATACGCAGGCCGCATGGCGATGTTCCTTGAGTACATGATAAACCTGGGAGCCTTCCTCTGCTATGCGCTTGCGCTGGCAACAGGAAACATAGTCCTGGCATCAGCGCTTTCAGTAATATCCTGTTCCCTCCTTGTCCTGTGCCTGGAAAAAATCGCTTCACAGCTCAAGGCAAACATGTTCCTGGTCTCCCTTGCGATGAACATGCTCTTTGGCGCGGGGGTATCCCTGCTTTCCTCGATAACATTCGGAACAAGGGGAGTCCTGTACAGCCCCACATTCAAAATGAACCCTGTGACGGCAAGAAGCATGACAAGCATCGCCTGCTATGTACTAACGATAATCCAAATGTCATTTCTTATGCTGACAAAAAACGGGCTGATACTCAGGATCACAGGAAGCGATGAGAAAATGCTGGAAGCCCAGGGAATCAGGACGAGTTTCTACAAGAGCCTCGCATGGGTCATAGCGGCGGCCGACGGAGCCTTTTGCGGCTGCGTCCTTACAATGCGCCTATCCTCGTTCGTGCCGGGAATCTCCAGCGGAAAAGGCTGGACCGCGCTCGCCGCCGTCTTTCTGGCACGGAAGAAGACAGCGGCGATAATCCCGGCAGTCCTTGTATTCGCAGTGGCAGAATGGCTGAGCACGGGCATCCAGAACTACACAGCCTTCCGCTCAGTTCCTTCACCCATACTGCTCGCGCTCCCCTACCTGCTGTCACTTGCCATGATTGCCGTCCTGCCGGGAAAAGACGAGCAATAACAGGCGGCAAAGCTATTTTGTCACGTTGAACTTGAAGAAGAGCACGTCACCGTCCTGCACCACGTAGTCCTTTCCCTCGGTGCGGTACTTGCCCGCCTCCTTTATCTTCTCCTCGCTGCCGTACTTCTTCAGGTCATCGACCGTGTATGCCTCGGCTTTTATGAAGCCCTTCTCAAAATCCGTATGGATGACCCCTGCGGCCTTGGGAGCCTTGTCCCCGGTATGTATTGTCCAGGCGCGGCACTCGTCCGGCCCCCCGGTAAAGAAGGTGCTAAGCCCCATCAGATGATATACCTGCCGGGAAAGAACCGTAAGGCCGCTCTCCTTAAGCCCGACACTCTCCATGAAGTCCTTGCGGTCAGCGGGATCCGCGATGTCGGACAGGTCAGCCTCGAACTTGCCGCATATCACGATAAGCTCTGATTTTTCCTCCGCGGCAATCTTTCGCACGGCCTCAACGTAATTGTTAGTCCCCGCAGCTATGGTGTCCTCATCAATGTTGCAGACAAAAATCTGCGGCTTGATTGTAAGCAGGTGCAAGTCGTAGACAGCCGCCGCCTCATCATCAGTCAGCTCGGCCATGCGCGCGCCCTTGCCGTCCTGCAGCAGGGGCTTTATCTTGGCAATCGCGCTCGTGTAGCTTGCGAATTCCCTCTCCTTCTCCTTCCCCATCGCGCGGATTGTCTTTGTCACCTTCTCCTGCCGCTTGGCAATCGTGTCAAGGTCGGCCTGCGCAAGCTCATAGTTTATCGTCAATATGTCGCTCTCTGGATCGACGGGGGCATCGGTCTTGGCATCATCGCGCACATGCTGGATGTCAGGGTTGTCAAAGCAGCGGACAACATGGGCGATAACCGTCGTCTCCCGGATGTTGGCCAGGAACTGGTTGCCCAGCCCCTCGCCCTTGCTCGCCCCCTTTATAAGCCCCGCAATGTCCACAAAATCCACGGAGGCCGGAACCTTCTTCTTGGGCTGGAAGACGGAGGCCATAAAGTCAAGCCTATCATCGGGCAGGTCAACAACGCCAACATTAGGATCGATAGTACAGAAAGGATAGTTCTCGGCGGCAGCCGGAGCCTTGGTCAAGGCAGAAAAAA
Source organism: Treponema sp. (assembly GCA_017453705.1). Classification (GTDB taxonomy): domain Bacteria; phylum Spirochaetota; class Spirochaetia; order Treponematales; family Treponemataceae; genus Treponema_D. The sequence goes on along the minus strand of JAFTEK010000326.1, from coordinate 7,716 downwards.
TCGTGGACTTGCCGACGTTCGGCAGACCCACTATGCCACAAGTAAGTTTCATATATGCGCTTCCTCGAAGAATTAGGGCATCTCGAAAAACGCGCAAAGCGCAATTTTTCAAGGTTCTCGTAATGAGAAGAATATATATTATCCGCCTGAAAAAATCAATGCAGGCTACATCGCTACATGCAGGCTACATCTCCGTCGCCCGGCTCATAAAGCAGGCTATCCCCTCGGTCAGGAATTTCTTGCGCAGCTTGCGGACGACCGCGTATATTTTCTTTGCCTCCGCCTTGTCGCAGTATATGACGTACATCATGTTGAGCTGGGGCCACACCGCGTCGCCCAGCTTGGGGTCGCTTGTCCCCGCCCCCATCACGGACTGGAACTTGGTGAAGCGTTTTCCTATGCCTTCTTCCTTGAAGGCCAGCTGGAAATCCTCCTCAAGCGCCTGGGAGAAAATTATCTCCAGACGGACACGCTGAGGAAAGCCCCCGGCATCAACGCCATCAGTTTGCATCCAGCACCTCCTCGCCGGTAAAGCCCCCCATCAGCCTTATGGAGTCGCGGGTCTCCCTCGCCGCCATCTCCCTAAAGCGCCTGTCCTTCCGCCTTGAAATCTTGAGGCGGAAATTGTTCACGATGAAGTATATCGAAGGCATTATGTAGAGCGTCATAAGGGAACCGAAGGTCATTCCCCCGAATACCGTAAGGCTTATCGGCTGCATCATCTCGCTCCCTTCGGCGGGGAAGAAAGCCATCGGAGCAAGGGAGATGACGGTCGTGAGGGTGCTCATCAGTATGGGGCGCAGACGGCTCTTTGCGGCCTGCACGCAAGCCTCCTCCAGCTCGTAGCCCCTCTTGCGCAGCAGGTTCGTGTAGTCCACGAGGACGATTCCGTTGTTGACTATCGTTCCTACAAGAACCAGCACCCCCATGACGGTTATCACGTTGAGCTGCTGGCCCACCAAGAGATATATCATTATTACACCGATGAAAGAGAAGGGAATGGTCCCAAGTATGATGAAGGGGTCTATGAGCGACTCGAACTGGCTGGCCATGACGGTAAAGACAAGGGCGGCGGCCATTCCGATTATGATGAGAAAGTTAAAGACCGTCTCCTTCATGTCCTCGTAGTCACCGGAGAACAAGACGGTAAGGTTCTCGTCCTTGGGGATGTTGTCATCCATAACCTGCTTGACCTTGGACTGCACAACGTCAAGGGAAAGGCCTGCGACAGGCTCCACGGTGACATGCAGCATACGGGCCTGGTTGACACGCAGGATTGTCACTGGGGAAGTATCCTCCACATAAGATGCGAAGGATGAGAGGGGGACGCGGATGCCGGAGCTGTTCATGACAAAAATCTGGTCCAGGTCAGAGACCTTGTTCTTGTCCGCCTCGGAGAGCTGGACAACCACGTCTATGTCATCACCGTTCCTGGTGTAGCGGCTGGCTGTAGTGCCGTTGATAGCGGCAGAAATCTCGGAGCCGACGCTGTAGATGTTAAGCCCCATGTCGTAGAGCTTGTCCCTGTCCACAAAAATCTCAATCTGCGGAAGCCCCTCCTCCAAATCAGTGCTCACGGACTGAACGACATCCTGTGCCTTCTCCTCAAGAACAGCCTTTATCTGCGCGGCGGAAGAGCGCAGCAGGTTCAAGTCGTTGCTCCTCAAGTCTATGCTTATCGCCCCCGATGACATGCCCGACATGCTGTTGGATGAGAAAGTCAGGCTGGCTCCGGGGAAGGAGCCGAAATACTTACGGAGCTTGGCCTTGGCGCTGGCCTCGTTGTCATACTCTGCGGGACGGTGTTTTGTCACCTTCGCCGAAATGGTCTTGTTTATCAGCGGTATGGTTATCCTCACAGGGAATGTCTTGTTGATTACCGGTATGGTGACAAAGGCATCCTCCTTCCATGTGGCGGGACAGAGGGAATATGTGACGGATGCAGAGTTTGTCTCGGCAGAAGAGGAATACCAGTCTCCGCCCCCGACCGACACGGACGTGTATCTCACTCCTTTCAGCTCCCCCTGCACGGCCATCACAAAGTCCCCGACGGTCTCGTTAGTCGTCCTGAGGGAAGTCCCCTTGGGTAGCTCAAAGTTCACGGTGACGGAATCCGCGGGGGAAGCCGGCATAAAGATGAAGCCGATGAACTTTATGGCGAAAAAAGACGCAAAAAGGACAACTATCACAAGGATGACGAAAAGCCAGCGCAGGTGGATGACAAAGCGGACTCCCCTGGCATAAAAGGAATCTATGGCGGCAAAGATGCCGTCCACCCGGCGGTTTATCCCATAGCTTATGCCCCGCCTGCCCTCGGCGAGCCGTGTAAGCTTGAGATACTTGGAGGTCAGCACAGGAACCAGGGCGATGGCCACAATCAGGGAGCACATCAGCGAATATATAATCGTAAAAGCAAGGTCATTGAAGAACTGACCCATTATGCCCAGCTGCTTCTTGAAAAGGAGCATGGGCAGGAATATGCAGACGGACGTGAGCGTGCTCGCCGTGATGGACATGACCATCTCCCGCGAGCCCAGGACTGCGGCTACGGTCGGCTTGGAGCCTTTCTGGGTGTAGGAGAATATGTTCTCCAGCACGACTATGGAGTTGTCCACCAGCATTCCTATTCCCAGCAGCATTCCCCCAAGGGAAATCATGTTGAGCGTTATCCCTGAGAAATACATCAAAAGCAGGGTTATACAGACGGAAATGGGGATGGCAAGGCCTATGATTATAGTGCTCTTGAATGAGCGCAGGAACACAAAGAGAACCAGAACCGCGAGAAGGGCTCCCTGTATGACGGAACGCACGACCTCCCCTATGGTCTGCTCTATTATGTCCGTAGTATTGTATGTCTCGATTATGTCCACATCGCCGGGAAGCTCGCCCCTTATGCCCTTCATGGCAGCCCTCACCTTCTTGGCGGTGCTGACGGAGTTGGATCCGCTCTGCTTTGTCACGCTGAGCATGACGCACTGCTCCCCGTCCAGGTAGGCATAGCTGCTCTCGGTCTTGTAGCCCTCATATACGTCCGCCAGGTCGCGCAGGCGGATTGTCCTCAGCTCAGGGGCGGACATACCGTCCCCCTGCACGGCCTTGTAGGAGACGACGGTGTTCTTAAGATCCTCAAGGCTTGAATACTTTCCGTTGGTCTTGAGCGTGTAGTTCTTGTCCCCTGTCCGCATGGTGCCGCCGGACGACTGCATGTTCTGCGCGCCTATCATCTGCGCCACCGTAGAGATGGAAAGCCCATAGGCCTCCAGACGGTCGCGGGGGATGTCCACGTTGACGGATTTGACACGGCCGCCTGAGACAGAGGCAGAGGCAACGCCGTCTATCTGCTCAAGACGAGGCTGAACTATGTCCTCGGCATAGTCCCGCAGCTCCTCCGCCGTGCGGCGGCCTTTGAGCGCAAGGGTCATCATGGGAAGAAGCGATGGGTCTGCCTTTATCGTTATGGGGGTCTCCGCCCCGCTGGGCAGGTATGAGCGCACAAGGTCTATCTTGTCGCGTATCTCGTTCGCAGCCCCGTCAAGAGACGTGCCGTAGTTAAGCTCCAGGATAATCATGCTCTGCCCGGCCGAGGACTGTGAGGTAAGCTTTTTCAGCCCGGAAAGGCCGGAAAGAGATGACTCCAGAGTGCGCGTGAGGCTTTGCTCCACCTCCTCAGGCCCCGCGTTGGGATAATTGGTCATTATGAGCATGTAGGGCAGCTCCATGTTCGGGTACATGTCCATGGGGAGCTTAATAGTACAGTAGATGCTCAAGCCTATGAGCATTAGAAAAACAAGCAGGGTTGTGACAGGCTTCTTTACAGCAATCTCCGAAATGCTCACCTGACCGCCCCCTGACCAGCTGAATCCGTTCCCGTTACGGAAACGACGTTCACAGCCGAGCCGTCATCAAGGAGGGACTGTCCCTTGGAGATTATAAGCTCCCCCACAGAAAGCCCGGATGTTATCTCACAGCGGTCGTCCACGGTCATGCCCCGGCTCACCTTCTGCAGCCGGGCGGACTGCTGCCCCTCCCCGCCTGAGACCTTGAACACATAGCTCTCGCCGTCACGTGTCACTATGGTGCTGGCAGGGATGACAATCGCGTTCTGTATGCTGTCAGTAATCAGGCGGATTCTGGCGTACATGCCCACCTTGACACGCGAATCCGGCGGAGACAGGCGGAGCTTTATCGCCATCGTGCGGGTCGTGGTGTCCAGCACAGGGCTCACCTCAAAGACTTTGGCCGTGAAAACCTCGCCGGGATAAGCGTCAAACGTGACCGAGGCCGCCTGCCCCTGCTTTACACGGCTTATGAACCTCTCGGCAACGCTCGTCTTTATCTCCAGGTCGTCAGTCGAGCTTATGCGGGCTATGACCATCGCCTGTGAGACCGTCGCCCCGACCGTGGGGGAAAATGAAATGACACGCCCGGCGGCGGGAGCCTTGACGGGGCTTGCCTTGTAGGTCATTCCGGGGCGGCTCGCGTCAACGTATGCGATAACCTGGTCTTTCTTTACCCTGTCGCCCACTGACACCAAAATACGGGTCAGCTTGCCCGCCTGGTCCGGCATGACATCAACGGAGGAAGTGGAAGCGACATCCCCCCCGAATTCCAGGTACTCGTCAAGGTTGCCGCCTGAAATCCTGTAGGCGTTGACCGCATAAACGACAGCCTCCTCCTCCTGGGGAACAGCATCCCCGGCTTCCTTTTTGCCGCAGGAAGAAAGCATCGCGCTCAAGATGACAAGGGCAAAAGTCCGAATCATCAATGAGCCATGTGACTTTATATCTTTCATCTTGTCTCCAAAAGCTCTATGTTCAAAAGCTGCTCCAAATCGAGCAGGGCGGATATATAGTTGAATTTCTGGTTCAAGAGGCCAAGCCTCGTCTGGTTCAGCTGGCTCTCCGCATCACGCAGATCCAGCAGCTCCACCGTGCCCGCTTGATAGGCCTGCTCCATCGCCTTGTAGGATCTCTGTGCCAGATCTATGTTACGGCTCATCGCCTGAATCTGCTCGCGGGAAGAATTCGCGGTATCCACGGCCTTGCGCACCTGCATCTTCTGGTTCTCACGGACGGTCTGCATGGATATGTCCAGCTTGCGTATGTTGTCCTTAAGCTCAGCGGCCTGAAGCTGGGTCTGGGAGAAAGGAAGCAAGTTCGTCAGGTTCCATGCCAATGTCGCGCTAAAAGAGCCGGAGTCGCTCCAGTTGTCCGCGTCAAACCAGTTCGTGTCAAAGGCGTTGGTCAGCATGGGCTGGGCACCCCAGTTGAGCGATAGCACGGGAGCCAGCGACAGGTTAAGTGCCTTGAGGTTATGGGTAAGATTGTCCCTTGTGTTAAGGAGTGACTTTACGTCAGGAGCCTGCCCCCCATAGTCGGCTATCAGGCGGTCTGAGTCCAGCTCCAGGTAGGACGGATCCACCGAGCCTGAGAGGGTTATCTTTGTCCCGACAGGCAGCCCCAGAAGAAATGCGAATGTGTCCAGCTGCTGCCTTAAAGTCCTCCTGGCCTCCGCGACGCCGGGCTTCATGTTCTCGTATGACACGTAAGCCTGAAGATAGCTAAGCTCGCTGACTTTTCCGTCGTCCCAGTTGGCCCTTGCCTGCACACTGCGCTTGCGGGCGGTCTCCAGCGACTGCTCCTGCAGCTTGATGTTCTCCTGCTGCAAAAGAAGGCCGTAAAAGAGTTTCTTTACGCTCGTGGCCGTCTCCCTCCGGCTCTGCTCATAAGTTATCAGACCTCCCTCGTAGGCTGACTTTGAGGCCTTTATCTGTTCTATATAGGCCAGGCTCAGGTTCAGGCTCACCCCCAGGTTGCCCAAGGCAGTCCAGTGCATGGACTCGGTTTCGTCTTTCTTGGAGACATGGGGGATATTGCTGTATGTCGCGGGGCCTTCCTGCCCTGTCATAGTATAGGGCAAATTCTGCATGGCAGCCCCCATCTGCCCCACGGCGTTCGAGAGATCAATCATCGCATTCGACTGGTCTATCGCCGAATTCACCGAATCCATGTTGATTTTGTTCTGCCTGCTCAACGTCCCGCTCGCCTGTACGGTCGGGACAAATACGTTCCAGGAATACTGGGCAGCCCGCTTCTTTATCTCCAGGTCTATGTCCGCGCTTTTTAGCGTCCGGCTGTTTTCCATTGCCCATGCGACAGCCTGATCCAGAGTGAAAGTCCTGGACTCCTGCGAGACAAGACATACAGGAAAGGCGATAAAAAGAATAAGACCGAGAAACTGCGGAAGAAAGCCCAGCCTTCCTTTGAAAAAAACAGCCTCCATCCCCAGGCACCTCCTTGCGCCATGATAGCCCCTGCCCCCCACGGATAATATAACAATGAAAAGGATATGTGTAAAGTGATAAACAAAAAAAAAGAATGTTATTGGTATAAAGAAGAGAAGTCGGGATGACAGGATTTGAACCTGCGACCCTCTGGTCCCAAACCAGATGCGCTACCAGCTGCGCTACGTCCCGAAAAAGTGGAGGCAGTTTAAAAAGTCAGGACTGACTTTTTAAACTGGTCAAAATTCACCTCAAGAATCGCAAGTGGTGCGAAGCACTGTGTGCAAGCACCGCTGAGATTCTTGTAAGCCAGTTGCAAAAGTGACCGACTTTTGCAACTGGCTCAGTGGACGATGACGGGATCGAACCGCCGACAACCTGGGTGTAAACCAGGTGCTCTCCCAGCTGAGCTAATCGTCCATAAGATGCAAACAATGGCATATTTTATCGATTTTTATTCTTCCTTGTCAATAGCTGTATAACGAAAATAATTTGCTTTTTTCAAGTGGAAAATGTAATTTCCACTGGAATTTTTATAACCCTTGCACTATAATGGTTTGAGTTCCCGCGTGGGATACAAACATCACATTATATTTGGAGAAGTATAGCAATGAATAAGCTTGAGCTTGTAGACGCAATGGCCAAGGACACAGGGCTTTCAAAGAAGGACGCAGAAGCAGCATTGAAGTCATTCATCGAGAATGTCTCAAAGGAGCTCACCAAGGGCAAGCCCGTGCAGCTCATCGGTTTCGGAACCTTTGATGTGGGCAAGAGGGCCGCACGCACCGGACGCAACCCCAAGACCGGTGAGGAGATAAAGATTCCTTCATCCAAGACCGTCAAGTTCAAGACTGGCAAGGCACTCAAGGACAGGGTGAACAAGAAATAATAAACCCGCCCTCTCCGACACTCAAAAAGGCATCCTGTGCATTTCAACGGCAGGATGCCTTTTTCTTATTTTACAAGCAGGCTGTAAGCTTCATCAGGGCTTGCCGCGGCAAGAAGGGAATCCCTCAGCTGAGGGTCACGGATTTTCGCGCTGAAATACGAGATGGTCTGCAGGTAATAGCTGTGCTGGTTATAGGCGGCGGCAATCATGAAGATAAGGCGGACAGGGATATCATCTATGGGATTGAAGTCTATCACATCCACCTTGGAAATTCCAACGGACATAACAAGGTCAGTAACAGAGGCAAGGCGGACATGGGGGATAGCTATGCCCCTTCCTATCGCCGTGGACATAAGCTCCTCCCTCTTAAGGATTTCCTTCTGGAGTTCCTTCGCGTCCTTGACCTGGGGAGCCGTGGCCAGATTGTCGGAAAGCTCCACCAGTGAATCATGCTTACTGGGATGGTTCATAAACACAATCCTCTCAGGGGAAATGATGCTCTTGACCTGGACAGATATGTCCTTCTTGTCCGGCTGTGGGGAAG